>CAYGTG010000285.1:0-8522 GCA_964352485.1 uncultured Nannocystaceae bacterium
CAACGACGGCGACGTGGAGATCGCGGCCGGCAACCAGCTCCTCGACCACCCGGGCAACCTGCTGTGGACCGCCCCCCAGATCGCGGGGCCCAACTCGGCCACCACAGTGGCCGACCTCGACGGGGATGGCGCTCTCGAGATGGTCCTGGGCCACGCCGTCGTCTACAACGACGGCACGCTGATGTGGAACTCCGGGCTGCCCCCCGGCTACCCCCAAGTGGCCGACATGGACGGCGACGGCCTGCCCGAGGTCGTGCTCACCAACGCCGACGGCCTCGCCCTGATCGAGCACGACGGCACCGTCACCGACCAGGGCCTGCGCCCCACCGGCGCACCCGCGGCGGGCCTCACCTGGACGCGCCCGGCCACCATTCACGATTTCGACGGCGACGGGCGACCTCTCCCCCATCCAGGTCATCCGCGACGCCCTGGACCGCTGGATTCAGGCCCGCCGGATCTGGAACCAGCACACCTATCACGTGACCAACGTGCGCGAAGACGGCACCACCCCCCAGTTCGAGCCCTCCAGCTGGGAGCAGCTCAACGCGTTTCGCACCAACGCGCAGATCGAAGGCGGTGGGATCTGCATCCCCGATCCAGCGGGGTAGCGCGGCCGTGTCCAACGCATGAGGCATGCAGGCGCGCGAGGGCGGACGAGCATCTACTGGGATGCGGTCCGACGCCATTCTTGAGCGCTCGCACCGTGTCCGCCTCACCTTGGACCACGGGTGGCAAGAGCGTTCTTCTCCACCCGCGTGGTGATGCGTGCAGCCGGTTGTGTTCTCCGTCGCTCCTCTGCGATCATCGGCGGCGATGGGTCGATTCTTCGTTGCGTCGGTCGCCGTGCTCGCCCTGTCCAGCTGCGATCCCGGTTTCCATGTGGAACTCTCCGTGGTCGAGCCGAGCGGACGTCCCGCCGCAAACCTCGGAATCCGTGTCGACTGTCCGCCCAAGGGGCTCGCGAACCACGAACAGTCGCTGGACCTCGGACGGACGGACACCGAGGGCCGCATCAGCTACGCATACCTTGGATCGCTACACATGAATTGCTGGGTTCATGCGCCCGACAGGCCGTCCGACAAGGTCCTCGTCGCAGACGTCTGCGAGCACGACAACGTCTTGCATGGCTGCCTCTCGGTCCGAGGCGTGCTCTCGGTCCCGGCCAGCGCGCCCGTGTGGGCTGCCCGGTAGACCGGACTCGGCGCCCGCAGCAGTTGGCCCGCGGGAACCGGGACTGTCCGGATCCCGGTCTCCTCGGTGAGTTGTCCGGGTGAGCAGCGTCATCCAGGACAGGCGAGACGGAGCAGCATCACGCAGCTGAGCTTCCAGCAAGGTGGTGGTAGCCGGGAACTCGATGTGTCCGCGAGGGACAAACAGCGCGAGCTGCCTGGGCTAGGGCGCAGGTTCCTCAGCGCGAGACACACCGCAGAGCGCACACAGCCGGGCCAGGAAAGTGTGCGGGCTCATGTGGGGCGTAGCCCCCGGCCCCGACGCCTGCACGTACTCGTGCGTCGGGCGCGGGCCTACCTGCAGCTCGCGGACAGGGTACGTGCGTCGGCCTCCGGGTGTGGAGTCCAACTTCTGCAGCCGTCCAACGCCGCACACTACTTTGGCCTCGCTCCCCTGAGCGGTTCGCATGGGCTCTCGATCAGTGCCGGAATCGTCCGACGGCATCCTGCAACGCGGCCTGAAGATCGCGACCCCGTGCAAAGCCGCGGCTTTCGATCTCCTGAACCGCTGAGGCCGCGACCTCGAGATCACCGTCGCTTGCGACCCCGATCAGCGCGTGCAGGTCGATGATGTCCTGCGGACGATGGTCATCGTCACGGGACAGGAGCTTCATCGCGACGAGGTGTCCAACCGTGGCGACCGGCGCAACGACCCCATCAAGCACCTCCAGCGAGTCCGCGTTCGCGCAGATGTCCGGTTCAATTCCCGAGGTCGCGAACAACAAGTCCACGATAGCCCCCAGTGGCCCGCTGTCGGGAGGTACGAGCCGCATCGTCGCAAGACGGCCTGTGTCGGTTTGCTCGACGCCTCCCAGTGAACGGTAGCCACGGCTGACGAGGTCCCGCAGAATGCTCTCAGCCTCGCTATCGTCCGAAACCGCGACCGCAACGTCGACGTCCCGCGTCGTACGGGGTTCGGAGCGCACACTCACGGCAAGTCCTCCGACGAGCGCCCACCCGCTCCCCGTCGAGGACAGGTCGGCGATGATCCGTTCGAGCGCTTGGACGAGACCGCTCATGGGCGTGACGCGGGGACAGGACGCCCGTCACAGTCACCGTGCTCGGCCCCCGGGCGTCTTCGGACCCAGGCCTGTAGCGCGGCTTCGATCTCCTCTTCGGAAGCGCCTGGGGAGCGACGTCGGAGGTTCTGTCGCATCATTCGCACAGCGAGATCGCCCAGCTCGAGCGCGGTACGCATCTTTTGTTTCGCAGTCGACGACACTCAGAGTGAGCGTAGCATGTGCCGTCTCGCTCACGCTCCCCGGACCCCGGTCAAGCGGTTCCGGACGAGTCTCGGCCCAGCGTCGACGTCGAGCACGGACCACCAGTTCGCCGCTTCGTCGTCCGCCGATTCCCATACACAGTCGTCACCGCGATGGTCGCCGGTCAACAGGCGGCTACCGCCGTAGCTCACGGACGCCGCCGGCCAGGGGTACTGGCGCGAACGGTTGAAAGAGCGACCCTCGTCGCGCCGCCTTCGTGTTAATGGCCCGGATGCTCGAGCTCGGTAGTGAGCGCCCTCTGTTGCCCCGCGCGAAATCCTGCAACTCCGACTCTGGGCGTCCGTCCGGTCAGAGTCGCACATGTCCCCGCTCCCAGTATCACCCGGCTACCACTCGCCCGACTCCAAGCGCTCGATCAAGCGCGCGATGTTAACCGGCGTCATCCTGATCGGGCTGCTCCAAGTCATCGTCCCCGTGGTGCTCATCGGAGGGGCCGTCATCAGCGCGATCTTCGGCGTGTTCACGAGCCCGAACCCGGACTTCGGCGCACCCGCGGTGCACGATGGCTACGTCTACTACACGACGAAGGCGCTCGTGAACGGTGAGGACACCGAAGCCGATACTCCGCGCTCGCTTGTCCGCGTACCGCTCGATCGTGACGGGGCCCCAGAAGTGGTCGCCGAGGTTGGGTCCGAGTACTCCGAACCGAAGTTGGTGGCCGCCGATGGGGCGATCCACCTGATCGAAACGGATCGGGTCACGACGGTGCGTGATGCTGCGTCGAGCGTGACCGAGCTCGAGGATGGGATTCCCTACAAGCACTGGGCGCTCGTCCATGAAGGCCGACCCGCCGTTGTAAGCCTCGAACACAGCTATGCCGACGACGCGGACACGGTGGACCTCCGAACGTGGGACGGCTCGCGCTGGAACGTCGTGTGGACCGCACTCTCCGAGGTCCCCGCGGATGCCGACGAAGTCCGGGCCGTTGCGATCGGGTCTGTGGTCCACGTGTTCGTGTCCGGCTCCGACGAGCCGATCGTTCATGCCGAGTTCACGGCCGGCGGGCTGTCCCCGTGGAAGCCCACCAAGATCGTCGCGGACGACTGGACCGTGGTCGCGCAGGGCAGCGTCCCGATCGTGCTGCAGCTGGACGACCGCGACGAGACGACGAAACTCGTCGCATGGCGGGAACGCACCGGGTGGCGGAGCTTCTTCTCGGATTCGGTCGAGGCATCGGACGTCGGCGCCGTGTCGCTGTCCGACGGTCGCTTCGCGGTGGTCACCGACCAACTGTTTGATGGCGTCTCGGTGAAGCAGTTCGACGAGAGCTCGGTCGTCGTGAGCCGCGAACACTCGGCCTCGACGATCTGGGAGGAGACCATCGGGCTCATCGTTGCATCGCAGCTCGCTCCGTTCGTGCTGACCGGGCTCCTCGCGCTCATCCTCTCCGGCCGGATGCAGACCCACCGCGTGACGGAGTACCGCGTGGACCACCGCGTCGCTCGGTACGCTTCATTGACGCGGCGTGGCATCGCCAGGGCCGTCGACACCGTCCTCGTCGCAGCGCTTCCGCTCGCCGTCATCATGCCCCAGGCACTCGACGGCGGGCTCGATGAGACGGCCGTCGCCGCCCTCGCGTTCGGGCTGAGCCTGCCCGCGTTGGGCCGACGAGATCTGCAGTTGGCCGTCGCGGACCTTGCGATCAGCAGCGAGTCGGCGCTTGCGACACCCAAGAACAACGCTGCGATCCGCACGTTCGAGAAGCCGGCGGCCTCAGCCAGCGCGAATGCCCACTTTCTACTCCTCGAGGCAATAGAGGTAGCGCGCGTTGGTGCACGGTCCGCTGCAGCAGCTTTGTCCGGGGGTGTGGCCCGACTGGAGATCGCCCATCGCTCCGTTGGCACCGGGTTGCGCAGAGGTCCAGTCCTCACAGTTGTCCGCCGCGGGGCCACCAAAGTTGCCGCCGGTGTAGGCTGAAAGGGGGTCCGGCACGAAGATGTTGTCGATGGCGCTGGGTCCTGTGCGCACACTGCCGTCCGCGGTGATGTTGATCCCGCGCAACAGCCCGTCTTCGAGCTCCAGGTCCGAGGCCTGCGCGACGATGGGGGTGCCATCGACCAGCACCCAAGGCTCACCTTCGAGATCAAAACGAGAGGCTCCGGTGGCCGTGCTCGTGGACAGCAGTGCCCTGAAGCTGCCCGTGAGTCCGGCCGCAGTGGCGTCGCTCGTGCACAGAGCATCGGCACCCTCGAGGCCACCATCGGGGGTGAACGTCGCCGTGCTCAGGAACGCGACGCGGCCCTCTTGGGCGAGGGGGGTCAGCGCCGAGTCGATACCGGTCGAGAGGCAGTACAGGGGCAGCGGGAACTCGCACTCGACGACATAGCTGTCGGTCCAGACACTCCCGACGGCGGTCGCGAGACCTACGGTTGCAGTGCCGATGTCGGCGCTCCAGTCCGCGCAGTTCTCCGGTTGCACGCTCACCGTCTCGCTCCCGAGCGTGCCGTCGGGGCGAGTGCCCGTGTAGACAGCTGCCCAGAGCGGACCGGGCGTCGTCGCCAACACGATGGGGTTGATGAGCTCGGGCTCCGCGGCAGACGTGATCTGATCGACAACAGGCCGGGTGTCGAGACGGATCCAGCCGCGTGCGCCGGCGAACCGATCGCGGGCATCTACGGTGCTCGTGGAGAGCCACGCCACCCAGGACTCCCCGGGAATCGCGTGCGCCAGTGCCTCGGCCGCGCACAGTTCGTCCGCACCCGCGAGACCACCGATCTGTGAGGGAAGGTAGCTCTCCCCGGTCCGGAACGCGACGTTGTGGATGGGGACAAAGTTGGCGCGAAGCTGCGTTGTCTCGCTGAGCTCGAACGTACAGCTCTCGCCGTCATCACAGGGGGCCGTGCCGGCCAGCACTTCCCAGGCGCCGAAGTTGATGTAGCCGTTGAGGGGCGTCGCGCTGATGGTGACCGTGTCGCCCACATCAGCGACGAGCGTGCAGTCTTGCTCACACGGCTCGCCGTTGATCGCGACCTCGCCAAAGCCGACCACGTTGCGGTCGAGGCCCAGCACCACCGGGAGCGTGGTGCCCGTGGTGCCCGTTGTGCCCGCCGAAGTGTCAGCGGTGCCTGTCGATGCGCTCGCCGGCGTGTCGGTGGTGGAGGTCGAGACATCCTCGCCCGTGTCGCTCACGGTCGTGCTGCTCGCAGGGGTGGTCGCCGAGCCGCTCGTATCTGCGTCCCCTGATGTCCCCCCAAGGCCCGGCCCGTCGTCGCCGCATGCTGCGAGAAGCGGGAGCAAACACAGCAAGACGTGAAGGGCCGGACGAGCGCGCATGAGGCACGGTACCGGCGGTGGGTTCGGGCGGCAATTGCTGGAGTGAGCGAACCTCGGACGTTAGTTTCCGACGGACTCGGCTGACTTCTTCATGAACACTTCCAGCTCCGCGGACTCGACCGACAGGAGCACGATTCGCCACTTGCCATCGTCCAGCATCAGCTGAGCGTTGATCTCGCCTTTCGACTTCGCGAACACGGCCTCGGCCTTGTACACCACGACGCGCACATCGGATCCTGCCGCGTCCTTCGCCTGCCCGACCTTGAGCGTGATCGGTGGGGTCGAGATCGATTGCACCGGGCCAAGAGCCTCGGCGTAGGCATCCATCATGACCGATACGGCCGCCTCTCCACCGTCGGCAAGGACGCGTGGGTGGACCTTCTTCAGCATCCCTTCCTTCGACCAGTTGGGGGTGGATATCGCTTTGAGCATCGCGCCGACCTCTTGTTCGGTCGGGGCTTCCGACTTGGGCGCGGGCGATTCTTCGGGTTCGCCCTCGACCACACCTTCGAGCTTGGGAGTCTCCTGTGGCGCCGCGTCGGCATTCTCGGCGGCCGGGACGGGCGGCTCCTCCTCAGCTTTGCCGTCGTCACAACCTGAGCCAAGAGTCGACAGCAAGACTGCATACGAGAACACGCAGATCCGCATCATGCCCGAGCTATACGCCACATGATCAACGGTCGTAAGCCGCCACAGCCACCCGCCGTCATCGTGTCCCAAGCGTCACAGCGACGACAAGCCCGAAAAAGGCGCCGGCCCACATCGGAGTCGGCATTCGCAAAGAAATGCCCACGTCATCAGCGGATAACCACCGTAACTGCAGTACCAACCAGGTGCGCTTGAGGTGGCGTACGAGCACCTCCCGAGCGAGCACCGGAACAACGACCAGCACCCCGCTCCAATGCGTTTAAAGGTCGCTTCCCAACCCTCGTTGGAGAAGTCCTGGCCAGCGATCCGCGACACCGCCATCCAGCGCGACCGGGTCCAAGGCGGCCACATGCTCTCTCGCCCCCACGCCCCCCCCTCCACCAAGCGGATCGAGTCTCTGTGGCTCCATCCGGTGTCGTGGCTTAAGCTCTTCTCCCCGCACACAGCGAACCTTCGAACCCGCCTCCTCGGCGGCCCGGCCGTCTCGGCTAGGCGGCCTTCGCCGTGGGAGCTCCGTGCAGCGCCTGGGCCCGCTTCCGGATGCGTGTCACCTGTGCGTCGAACAACCGACAGAGTCGAGCCTGCGTTGGCAAGCCCTGGTTGGCCAACCATTCTTCGCTGACCCCGGGAATGGCCGGCATGGTTGGCGTCTTGCGATTCTCGAGCTCGTCGAGCGTCGCACGGAGCGAGCGAACGGCCTTCGTTCCACCCCGCTCGAGTGCCCATTGCAAGATGTCCCAGGCCAAAGCTTCGTGTTTCGACTCTTCGGCCGCGATCATCTCCAGGGTTTCCCGAATGACCGGGTCAGTTGCCGACCTGAACCCTTCGAAGGCGACCGCGGCGGCCAGCCCCTCGGCCAGTACCCCGTCGAGAAGGCAGCCTCGAGTGAGCCGGGCCAAGCCGTTTTCCTTGGGGCCAACATCTTCGACGGTCTCCTCAAGGCTGGGCAGCGGTCCCGCCGTCCACGAGACGCCCCCAAAGACGCTGGCCAGCGCGAAGCAGCGCCGCGCGTGCTTGATCTCGTCCATCGCCGAGGCGTGGGCGCGCTCGACCAGTTCCGCGGGCGCTCCGTCTCGCGAGACCCCGATCGGCAAGCCCCGGTCCAGGAGTGCTCGAGGAGGCCTGAGCGGACCCGGATCTGCGAACGCCCGGGGTCTCGCGGGGCTCCTGCGCGCGGAACAATCCGCGACCCGTGGTGGTTCCGCCTGCGCATGGATCTCCGACCGCGTCGCCTCGACCCCTTCGACGCTTCACTGATTGTCTGCGTCGCCGCGGTCGTGGTCTTTGGCCTGCTCGTCGCACTGGTCGCGGGCACCGAGGCGATGCACCGGGCGTACCTGTTGTGGCCGCTGCTCCTGGCCCTGTCGGCGGTGGGCTGGGGCACGATCGACAGCTGGGCGCCGACCGACGCCTCCGCCCTCCGCATGGCCCCGGCGCTGCTGGGATTCGTCACCATCGAGGCGCTCGCGGTCGCGCCCCTGGTGGATGCCGCGTGGGACGTGGGAGGTCCCTGGTCGGTGCTCGGGGCCGGCATCGCGACGGGCGTGCTCTTCGCAGGCCTCGTGACCCGGGCGCTGCTCAAGCCAACCACCGAGTTGCAGCTCGTCGACCTTCTCGTCGCCCCGGGGCTGGTCATGGCCGCGACATTCCTGGCGGCCGTCGCTGTCGGTCTGCCACTCCGCCTCGCGCCCATGTCTGGCCTCATCGGGCTAAGCGGACTGCTCGCTCTGGGCGAGATCAGCAAGGTGTTCTCCTACGTAGGTGCCGGACAAGCATGGGCCGGCGGCGCGCGGCTCTTCGCCTGCGTGACTCTCCTGTTCGCCGAACTCGTCGTCCACTTCGGGACCCTGGTCCGCGGCGACGCGTTCTTCGAAACGCTCTGGGCCGGTCTCGGAGCTTGACGCGACTGGCATTGGCCCCGGCAAACCGGGATAGTCCGCGTTTGCGAAACAGTCTCGCAGGATCATCGATCGCCGACGATGGGCCTCACCACACCCAAAGCCGAAGGCCGATGATCCCGTTGGCCCCAAGCCACACCGTCATCCCGACCGCAGCTGTCGAGGCAAGACTCGGTACCACCCGCGACCAC
>CAYGTG010000286.1:0-8508 GCA_964352485.1 uncultured Nannocystaceae bacterium
CCTATCAAGACTGGCGCGACGGCCTCAATCAAGCAGCGCTTGATTGAGGCCTAGCGAGATGAAGTCGCTTCATGTCGACACCTTCGCGTTGAGCTAGGCATCGATGACGCGGTGCGTGCAGCAAGCCGCTATCCTCCGCACCATGGCCATCACCCTCTCGCTCGAAGGCAAGACCGCGATCGTCACCGGAGGCGGACGCGGCATCGGAAAAGCAATCACCGCTCGGCTTGCCGAGGCGGGCGCGAATGTGGTGATCGCGTCCCGCAAGCTCGAAAACCTGGAGGCGACCGCCGCCGAACTCGCTGACCTCGGGCCGCGCATCGTTCCGATGCAGTGCCACGTTGGAGAAGCGGAGCAGATCGAAGCGCTCGTCTCCCGCACCGAGTCCGAAGTTGGGCCCGTCGACATCGTCGTCAACAACAGCGCGACCAACCTCGGACAAGGCTCGTCCCTCGACACCACTCCGGCGATGCTCGACAAGATGATGAACGTCAACGTCAAGGCCGCGATGAACCTCGTGCATCGCGTCGTGCCTTCGATGCGGGAGCGCGGCGGGGGCAGCATCATCAACATCTCGTCCATCTCGGGGTTCCAGCCTCAGCCCGGCGGACTCCTGTACAGCTTCACCAAGGCGGGCCTCAACATGCTCACCCGCACCTGGGCCCGCGAGTTTGGGCGCTGGAACGTTCGGGTCAACGGCATCGCGCCGGGCCTGATCAAGACCGACTTCAGCCGCTACTTCTGGGACGACGAAGCCCGCCGCGACAAGCTCGTCGGCGACCAACCGCTGCAGCGACTGGGACAGCCCAGCGACATCGGTTTTGCGGCGGCGTATCTGGCCAGCGAGGAGGCGGCGTTCATGACCGGGCAGACGCTGATCATCGACGGCGGCGTGCTGGCCTGAGGCCGCCGCCCATCAACGAGCGCCCAAGAGCACCTTAGGGTCCTCGTCCACCAGCGCGAGCACGACGCCGGCCACGGACTCCGCGAGCGCGTCCCAGTCGTGGTCGACCGGTTGCGGAATGTGCACAAAAAACGCCGCCTCGAGCGAACCACCGTCGGCCTGACTCTGGCGAACCGCATCGAGGGCGAGCGAGTGGGTCTCGTTGCAGAGGTAGGTGTTTTGCGGACGGGCCGCCATGGTGCGGGCTCTCATCGTGCCAAAGGTGCGTCCGTCGACGGCCGCGACGGCAGCGGCGACCTTGGGCGAGGCCTCGAGGACCTCGGGCTCGGATTCGAAGATCGGCTCGTCGGCGCTCAGCCCTGCGGCGTCGGTCCCTTTGCGCAGGTTGTACGCACCCGCCTCGACGAAGACCTCATCGTCGCGGTCGTAGACACCCAGGCCCAGGTGCACCACGACATCGTGCTCGGCGTAGGGCGTTTGCTCGGCGGTCACGCCCCACGTCACCGGCAACGTCGCGAAGGACCAGGAGATATCACGGTCTCCCGCTGCCGATTTGAGCGCAGAGACGAGCGGGCCATCGAAGGCGCCTTCACCCGGCGCATCGGCGGTCTCATCTCCGACGAGCAAGCGGCAGCTGGGGTTGTCCCGGCACCGCCAAACGTTGGGCGGGTCACCGAGGTCCTTCCAATCGTTGAATCCGGTGACGAGCACGCGCATGGGGACCTCGGAGACTTGAACGAGAGGACGCTCTGTTCCCGCGCGGGGGCTGCACGCGATCAGGAGCAAGCCCAACGAAGCGCCGACTCGGCAGCTCATCGGCGCATCGTACCTCGACGCCGAGGTCGGCTCGCCCACAATGTCGGCAGCGGAGCCTGCGAGGTCACGAGACCGACCCCGGCTCCGCTAGGCTGGGGCATGTCCCGCCAGCCGCTCCCGCTCAGCCTCCTGCTCGCGATCGTGGCCGGATGCGGTTCGAGCGAAGCCGAGTCCGCCGGAACACAGACCGACGCCTCCAGCTCGAGCGATGGCCGGCCAGATACGCAGGGCGGGGGCACAAGCGCGACCTCGGGCCCTGAGACTTCGGGCGCCAGCAGCACCACCACCGCACCCGCCACGACCACCGAAGCATCATCCGGGCGAACGTCCTCGGGCTCGGAGACGAGCACGGATGCGACCGAGACCGATGGGCGCATCGACCCCGGCGCACCGCAGTCGGCTTGCGGAGACCGGACCCTGGCCGTGGGAGTGCCGGTCTTCGCCCCGCCAACCGAGCTTCAGGGCGACGGTGGTACCGGGGGATCGGCTGCGGGGGACCTCGACGGCGACGGCCGAGACGAGTTCGTCGCGCAGATTCAGTTCCGCATCTACGACTGGGACGGCGCCCAATGGCAGAGCTTCCAACCGCTCGCGAGTCTGCAGGGCCGCGGAGACCGCTTTGCGGGGGACATCGAACTCGCCGACATCAACGGGGACGGGGACCTCGACATCGTCGTGCCCGACAGCGACAACTCTGGCAGCCAAGGCAGCCTGATCTGGTTTGAGAACCCCGGGACCCTGGCCGGAGCGTGGACCGAGCACGTCGTCACGACCTTCGACGGCTCGTCGTTCGAAAACACCGTCACGCACCTCTCCGAACTCGAAGTTGCCGACCTCGACGGCGATGGCGCAGTGGACCTGGTGGTCCGCGACATCAGCCACGGCGTCTGGGTGCTCGTCCAGCGCGACGGCGGATGGGCCCCCCGCCGGTTCATCGAGGTCCTGCCCCGCGAAGGACTCGAACTCGCCGACCTCGATGACGATGGACGGCCCGATCTCGTGCTCAACGGTCAATGGCTGAAGACCCCGGCCGACCCCGCGGCCGACGCGTTCGAGCTACATCCGATCCTTGGCATGGAGGCCTGGGTCGCTCCCGATGCCTCGACGCCTTCGATTCGGGACTACGCTTGCAAGGTCGAGACCGGCGACTTCAACAGCGACGGGCGTCTCGACATCGCCATCACCAACGCCGAAGAACTCGCGGGCAGCTCCCCGGACAAACCCCACGGTATCGCGCTGTTCCTGCAGCCCGACGCGCTCCTGACCGAGCCATGGACCGAGGTCGTTCTCACGGACGAGCGTTGGGCGTGGCACACCCTTGAGCTGACCGACTTCGACCACGACGGCTCGCTCGACGTCCTGTCGGCAATCTCCGCGGTCGGCACCGACAACGGTGGGGACGACATCGGAATCTGGCTGGGCGATGGCGACGCTGGGTTCTCACGGCTGACCGTGAGCAGCGACTACACGGTGTACCAAGGCCGTCTCGGGGATTCCGACGGAGACGGCGACTGTGATTTTCTCGCGCCCGACCACTTCAACAATGGGCCGGTCCGGTGGTTTGAGAACGTGACGGCGTTGCGGTAGCGCTCAGCTCAGTACCGGCAGCCTGCGTCGCCCTTGGGTCTGCGGCTCCAGACCGCGGGCTCGCGCGACCTCCACGTCTCCGTACTCCGCCAGGTAGTCCGGCCTCAGCCCGCCGCATCGCGTGCGATGCTCACACCCTTCACACGCCGGCACGTGCTCGCGCGGCGTGATGGCGCTGTCGGCGAGATCGAAGACCGCGTCCGGGCTCACCACCCGAACCCGCTCCAGCGCAGGGTTATGCGCCAGCTCGGCGTGCAGACCCAAGATGCAAGGCGGGATGTGCAGGGACCGCAGCCGCATGCCGTGCGCATCGGCGCGAGCGCGAGCCTCGGCGATGAATGGCACGGCCTCGCTCATGCTCGGCAAGCTCTGTGGGCGGTTCGCGTTGCCATCGGTGAGCGAGACGAACCACAGGTCCGCGCCGCGGACTCCTCGCTCGGCCAACCAGTCCATCGCCGAGGGCAGCCGCGGCAGCGTGTCCGACTCGAGGATCACATCGGCGCCGAGCTCGACCTCGGCCGCCGCCAGCACCTCGAGGGCTCGCTGCATGTGCCGATGGGTATCCGGCCGCCGAACCATCGCCTCGTAGGCCGCCGCTTCGTGGGTGTGAATCGAAATGTGCACACAGGTAACCCCTGCGTCCAACAAGCGCGCGGCGTTGTCCCCGACCCCCAGCAACAAGCCGTTGCTCTGCACCTTGATGCTGCGGTAGCCGAGGTTGGCCGCGCCGCGCCCCAGCCGCAGCAGATCTGCCCGAATCGTCGGTTCACCGCCCGTAAAGGACACCTTGTCGAACCCGTTGTCGCGTCCTCGGCTCAACTCCGCCGCCACCGCCGGAGCCGGAATCGCGCGTGCGCGCATCGCTTCTGTGATGGTGCAGTAGGTACAGGCCAGGTTGCAGTCGTAGCCGAGGATGATGTCGAGCAGGCCTGGCACGGGGTCCGCCCAACCTTATCAGGCCGCGTTCTTGACCCATCGGGCCGCGGGGCTCTACCGTGGTTGCCGGGCCCGATGGCGATGGACGAGCAACGCGACAGCAACGACGGCAATCCTCAGATGCGGCGACGCACCGTCGTCGCTGGCTTGGCGGTCGCAGGGGCCGCAATCGGCGCGGGCGCGCTCGTGCAGCACCGGAGGAACGGCGAGGGCGAGGTGGCCACGCTCGAGATGCCTCTGCTGGAGCCGGGGACCCTCCTTCCAGGGACCAAGGTTCGAGTGATCGCCGTGTACCCGGTGACCCTCGGCGCCCTGCCGGTCGTCCTCGAGACGCACGCCGGCAATCGGTATCAGGTCGACGTCCTCGCCCGCGATCCGAGCGGACCCCAAGGCGTCGGCAACACCGAGCACTTCAGCGTCTACGTGGCCAACCGTGGCGATGGCGGCACCTCCACCGACGAGACCGAAGGCTTGGGCGCGATGGCGCTGGCCAGGGTGCTGGAGGACAGCGAGACCGACCTGCCCTCGCTGATGACCCTGCGAGACCGAGAGACCGAGCATCCCAAGGGTACCTTCGGCGTCCCGCTGCAGTCGTGACGCTCGCGCTGCACGGTGCCACCGCTGCGATCCATGACTTCGTCGCCGGACGGGCTGGTGACTTCGACGAAGTGCGGACGCTGCTTCAGGCCCAGAACGCAGCGGTGGTGCTGACGTCGGTGACCCGGTCCAACGCGCGAAACCTCGCCGCGCTCGCGCAGTGGCTGCTCGTGCATCGAAACCGCATCGAACGATGGTGCCTCCGATGGCCTGGCCCCTCTTTGCAAGGCCTCGCAATGCCTCGACTGGGCATGGTTGCTCCTCGCATGCTGCACGCGGCCGAACTCGCCCGGCGTGGCGGGCTGCAAGTCGTGACCCACGGACTTCCCATCTGCGCTTTGGGTCCCTACGTAGCGCATCGTGAGCCCGGGCCCGCCCAAGCCTACGCGGGCATCTGTGAGGGCTGCTGCGTCCAAGCCGCCTGTGAAGGCGTGCCTTCGCAGTACCTCGAGACGTTTCCGCGGGACCTCGAGCTTCGTCCCCAGAACACCTAGTCAGGCGCCGAAACGCCGCTGTACCGGGTGTACTGGAGACTTCGGCGACCCGACCTCCGGCCGGTCGGCGCCGCAGTCGATTTACAGCGCTCGCGACATCCCGGGGACGATGACGGTGGCCTCGTGTCTGCGAACGCGACGCTCGATTCCGGCCATGATCGCTCGGGTGGCGGACTCGGGGATCTCGGTGCCCCGAGGGTGTGGATGACCGTAGTACAGGTCGTAGGTCTCGGTCGTCCGCGGCGCCGGATACACGACAGCGCCTCGCGCCGCGACCGAGATCGAAAACCGAATCTCCTCGTACGCCACGTCAATGCGAAGCACCCGGTCCACGGGCCCGGTGATGCCGAGCACGGTCCACCCGGCGAGCTTCTCCCCCACCTGCAGCCCATCGAGCAGCGCCACCGCCTCCGGTGACGCGGGCTGCTGTCGACTCGCCCGCTGCTTTGGCGCCGACGCGCCCAGACGATGCACGACACCCAAGATGCACAGCAGGCACAACAACGCAGACGGACCCCAGCGCCAGATCATGGAGCCCTCCGCTCGATGCGTTCTTCAATCGTCATGTCGTAGCCGGGCGCGACCACCTGTAGAACGCCGTGCCATCGCTCGGGCGGCATCACCAACGGCAAGCGGCTGTCCTTGGTCAGGGCGAAGATCGCACCCAGGGGTACGGTGTCGGGCCGAAGCGCGTCGGGCCGGACCGGACGACCGTAGGCGTTGGGCGTCATCGCCTCCCACAGGGCCTCTCGCTGCCCCACCGCGGGGTTGGCCAGCCGCTCGAGCTCGAAGCGCTGATCCTCCTGCACGATGTAGAATACGGTGACGTTCGGCAACCGCCCCGAGCGCGACAGGCTCGACGCGAGCAGCGGCTCATTGGTGTAGACCACCTTGGGCCCGTCTCCCACAACCTCGGCGAGTCGGTCGATCATCGGGGCGAGATGCGGAACCGTCGCCCGAGAGTCGAGCTGCCCGCCATCCGCAAAGAACCAGGGTCCGGCCAACATCAGCGCAACGAGCGTGGTCGCGGCGAGCCCCGCCGCCGCGGCACGATGCGCCGTCAAGGCCATCGCGACGACCGCGGTCGCGATCAGCCCCGTGGGATGCGATGCAGAGGCAGCGCCGAGGTAGGCCACAGAGGCGACCAACAACAGCAGCGGGAGCGCGAAGCGGCCGGGCTCATCGAGTTCGTCGACCCAGCCACCTGCCGCTCGACCCACCGCGAGGGCGGCAAACGGAACCACCGGGAGCAAGTAGCGCGGCGAGGTGTCGAAGTTGAAGACCTGCCACACCGGCAGCACGACCAGCGCCCCCACAAAGGCAAGCGCGAACCACATCCCCAGCCGCTCGGTGCTGCGCAGGCTCTTCCAGCGAACAAGGGCCAGCGCCGGCATCACGGGGGTGAGCGCGACGGCGGTGCCGACGAGCTCCGCCAGGCTCGCGGCCCCACCGTGGTCCGCCCAATACGGGTTGTCCGGCATGGGCTCGGGCAGCGCGGGCGGGAAGTGCAGGAACCAGACCGGGTCGCGGTGGTAGCCGATACCCGCGATCCCATAGAGCACCCCGAACGCCCCGAGGGCCGCGAGTTCCTTCCATGCGCAGCGACGCAGCGCCCCCAGGGCGACCAACACCGCAAGGACCCCGACCTCGGCTCGGATCCACGGCAGCACCCCAAGCACTGCGGCCGCGGCCACGCGCCGGTCGCGTGCGTGTAGCCAGGCGAACACGCACAAGCCCGTCACGGCATCGGTGTTGGACAGACCGGCCACCGATCCACCGATGAACAACGGGGAGAGTGCCAGGACGCCGGGCGCCAGCAACGGGACCCGATGACCCAACGCCCGCGCGGCTCCCCACAGCGCCACGATGCCCAGCGCGCCGACGATGATGTGCGCCCAAAAGAACAGATCGAGGGACCCCGACAGCGGCGCATACAGGGCGCTGATCGGCGGCCGACTCTTCTGCAGGAAGAACCCTGCGGCAGGATCTCGCGCCGTGACGAGCGCGAACAGGTGCGTCAGCAGGCCCTCATCATGGAGATAGCGACCATCGTGCAACCCGATGCCTGCCAGAACAAAGAACACCGCCAGCAGGAGCACCAGGCCGGCCGGGCCGCGCGTCAGGCTCGTTCGCGCATCCATGCGACGTTGCGATCCAGACCTTCGCTCAACGATGTTTGCGGGGACCAGCCCAACAGCGACTGTGCCCGAGCAGCATCACAACACAGCCGCGCAACCTCGGCGGCTCGAGCCGGAGCCGACTCGACACGAACATCTCCGCCGACCGCCGACGCCACGGCTTCAGCCAGCGCCGCGATGCTGGTGGCCTGCCCGGACCCAAAGTGCACGACCTTGCCCAACGCATCCGGGTGCGCGCCCATGCACAGGAACGCCTCGACCATGTCGTCGACGTACGTGAAGTCGCGGCTCTGCTGACCATCACCAAACACGAGCAATGGCTGGCCCGCGAGCGCCCGAGAGATGAACTTTGGAATGACGTCGTAGACGTGACGGGGCCCGTAGGTGTTGAAGGGCCGGATGATCGACACCGGCGTTCCGTACGTCCGGTGGTACGCCATCGCCATCCGATCCGCTGCAACCTTCGATGCGGCATAAGGCGAGGTGGGCTGCAGCGGATGCTCCTCGGTCATCTGCTCCGCCTGTGCCGGCCCATAGACTTCCGAGCTGCTGGTGACCACCACACGCTCGATGGCAGGGTTTCGGCGCGCCGCTTCGAGCACCGTCATCGTGCCGTCCATGTTGGTGCGCAGGACCTCGCGCGGGTGCGAGAAGGAGCGCTCGACGTAGGCATCGGCCGCGAGGTGAAAGATCACCGACGGACCGAGGTCTGTGATGGCGGCTTCGGCGTCGGGCCCGGCAACGTCGGTCGCCAAGACGTGATGAAGATCGTGCGCAACCGGGCCCAGGTTACGGAAGTCCGCGCCCACCGTTCCGGTGACCGAGCGCGGACGAACGAGCACGCTGACCTCCGCGCCGAACGCAAGCAAGCGCTCCGTGAGGTGTGAACCCATGAAGCCATCCGCGCCCGTCACCAGCACGCTGCGGCCGCTGTAGACAGAGTCGCTCACGAGACATCGACGGTAGCAGACTCCGCGCCGTGACCGTTCGGTCGCACCTCGCCGAATCGGTTGCGTCCCCCTGCCCCTTCGCAGAC
>CAYGTG010000287.1:0-2598 GCA_964352485.1 uncultured Nannocystaceae bacterium
TGCTCGAACAGTGCGGCCGCCCGAAACCGATGCAGCCGAGCGCGCTGGGAATCGGTGAGTCCGCGGGTCTGTGCCAGCAGCTTGGTCGCCGCCGCGTACGACTCCTCGTCCGCCCCGGTGCGCTCGAGGGCCAGGAGCCGGCCGAACTCGTGACTCAGGTCGGTTTCTGCAGGACTGACCTCGCCTCGCCGCCGGTCGCACGCGCTGAGGTCGGGGAGCCCAGAGACCGCCGTGGGGGCGGCCGCAGCCCGCGCTGGGTCTCCGTCTTCGAGCAACGACAACAAGCTGTCCAGCTCCGAGCGAGACTCGGCGTAGCAGGACCGAGGCAGATTCGGAGCCTCGCTCGCACACAGGGCGGTCGCGCCCTCGACCCACCGCTGCATGTACGCGTCGATCCGCGGCAGTAAGCGCTCTGCGGTGTCGTCCGCACGAGGTCCTTGCGCGGAGGTCAACGCGGCCCGCACAACCGCCGCCCGGCTCGGCGACCACACCGCGTCGGCATCGGCAGCCACCCGCGCGGGGCACGGCATCTGGGCAGCCTCATCGCGTCCCCCCCACCACGCCGCAGCGCTCGCTCCAGCCAGCGCCACACCCACGAGCACAGCCCCGCGATGCGAGCGCTCAGCCCCGAGCATCGCGCGACGGAAAACCTCGACCGTAGGAAATGGATTGCGGAGGCGGGGATCAACGGCGCGCCGGAGCACCGCCTCCCGACGCGTGTTCCCCCAACGCGACGTTGCGCGCAACCACAGCCGCGCAAGCGCCCGGAGGTCATCGGCCGGCGTCGCGTCGCCGCTGCGGAACTCGATCAGCACCGCCCGTCCGTCGGACCGAACCCGAGCCGCACTTCCGTCGAGACCGCCATGAACAACCCCGGCTTCGTGGGCGGCGTGCAGGCCCTTGGCCAGGGTGTCGAACGTCCCGCAAACCTCGGCTCGAGAAGGCCCGAGGTTCAACCAGGCCCGAAGGCTGCGGGAGGGTGCCAGATGCTCCACCGCGACGTAGACCAACCGAGCGTCCGGGGGCCCGAGCGTCCCAGCATCGTGGATCTCGATGACCGCGGGATGGCGCACCCGGCTGGCCGCTTGCGCACCCGCCAGCGCGCGCTGCGGATCATGCTCGGGGCCGTAGATACGAAGCAGGACGCGTCGATCCAGCCGCGTGTCGTGGGCCTCGACCGAGATCCCGACGTGCGACGGCAACGTACGCTCCACGCGATATCGCGGCAGCCTGTCCAGGCTCGCCGAGAGACGAGCACTCAGACTCGCCGCGGGCGAAGAGCTCAACATCAAAGCGCGGGCAAGGTCTGACGTCGGTGCGACGTCGCCGACTCGGCGGCCCGATGGGTCTCATTCATGTCCGTTGGGCCGGCAATCTGCTCGAGATGGGAGACCAGCGAGTTCGCGATGCCCACCCGGCGCTCCATGGCCCCGAGCATGTCTTCGACCTGCTCGGCCAGGCCCATCACCAGCTCCGGCAGCTGCTCGATCGCTCGATAGCGTAGCCGCCGAGGCGCCTCCAGCAGGGTGATGAGGTCCCCGGGGATCTGACCCGCCGCGGCCGACCGCGACTCGAGGACCTTTACCGTCTTGAGCGCCAGGCGATAGCCGCCCTTGAGCTTGAGGTAGGCCAGGTACGCGATCTCGATGACCCGCTTGCCGCTCGCGTCGTAGGTGGTGTGTTCGGCGAGCGGGCGAGGATGGACGTAGTCGAGGCCGATCATCAGACGCCCCAGGAGGCTGTCGATGGCGGCGATGCTTCGGTTGAGCTGGTCGGAACCGTCGTTGAGGCGACGGGCAGAGTGGCCGAGACGGTAGAGTTCTTCGTTGATGGTCACGTGGCTCCTTCTCGCCCCGTCAAGGGCGCGTGCCGCTCCCCTTCCAAGGAACCGCGAAGTCGAGAGGCACAAGCGACGTCGTTCCCGGCGCCGCTCCCCTCCCCTTCAAGCTACGGGCGTGAGCGGCGGCACGCAACGGTGAAACCCGATGCACGCAAAAACCGACCCTCGATGGGCTCGAGAGCCGGCCACCGCGCGCTATCGCGCACAGGGGGCTACTCCCACTTGATGCCCTGCGCGAGCGGCAGAGCGTCACTTCCATTGATCGTGCAGGTCTGGCGACGCATGTACGATTTCCACGCGTCGCTGCCAGCCTCCCGACCGCCGCCGGTCTCCTTCTCCCCTCCGAATGCCCCGCCAATCTCTGCACCGGAGGTTCCGAGGTTGACGTTGGCGATGCCGCAGTCGCTGCCGTCGGGGCTGTAGAAGCGCTCCACGGCGCGCACGCTATCAGTGAAGATCGCGCTGGAGAGTCCCTGCTCGACCGAGTTCTGCGAGGCGATGGCCTCGTCGAGGCCGCCGTCGGGGAACGCCTGCACGTAGAGGATCGGAGCGAAGGTTTCCTCGGCCATCAGAGGGAACGGCTGACCGTCGGGGACCCGCACGAGCGTGGGCTGCACGTAGTGCCCCTCGCCCGCCACGGCTTTGCCACCGACCCGGACGTCGCCGCCCGCCTCCGCAGCCCGAGCCACGGCCGATGAGAACGCTTGGACGGCGGCGTCGTCGATGAGCGGCCCGATGAGGTTGGCGGAGTCGCGCGG
>CAYGTG010000287.1:2608-8505 GCA_964352485.1 uncultured Nannocystaceae bacterium
GTCTTCGTCGAGGCTGCGGTCGCCGACGCGCTGACCGGCTGTGCCCGCGGCACCAAAGGCGATCGCGTGTGCAGCCAGGTCGAGGTTGGCCGTCTTCTCGACAATGATCGCGTTGTTGCCTCCGAGCTCAAGCAGGCAGCGAGCCAAGCGCGACGCAACCCGTGGGTAGACCTTTCGCCCCATCGCGCACGACCCGGTCGCGCTCACCAGCGGGATGCGGGCGTCGTCCACGAGGGCTTCGGCGACCTTGACGTCACGCTCGAGGACGAGCTGCATCGCGTCACCGTGACCGGCTTGCTCGAGCACCGGCTTGAGCAGTTCGTGCACGGCGATGCCGCACAGCGCCGCCTTGGGGCTCGGCTTCCACACGACCGAATCGCCGCACACAAACGCGATGGCGGCGTTCCAGGACCACACGGCGACCGGGAAGTTGAAGGCGCTGATGCACAGCACGACACCCAGCGGCTGCCACAGCTCCATCATGCGGTGGCCGTCGCGCTCGGACATCAACGTGCGCCCGCCGAGGGTCCGAGAAAGACCGGTCGCGAAATCGCAGATGTCGATCATCTCCTGCACTTCGCCGCGCGCCTCTTCGATGCCTTTGCCCACCTCGACACAGACGAGCTTCGAGAGCCCCTCTTTGTGCGTCCGGAGCATCTCGCCCATCTGGCGGACCAGCTCTCCACGCTTGGGGCCCGGCATATTGCGCAGCTTCTTGAAGGCCGCGTGGGCTTTGTCGACCATCGCCAACGCCGCGTCCTCATCATGCGTGGCCAGCCGGGCCAGCGTCTGCCCAGTGCTTGGGTCCTCGATGACGAGCCCACCCTCGCCGACGTCGGCGGGAGGGGTCAGACCAAGCTCGGCGAAGATGTTCTGGATCTCGGTGCTTGCCACGGGGGCACCTTAGCCCGGCGTACGCAGGGACGAACGCCAGCGCCCGGTGAGCCAAGGCACGGGTCAAGCGCTGCCGGAGTCAGGAGCAGCGGCCGACCAGCCGTCGGGGCAGCTCTCCACACCCGCGAGTCCACACGCGTTGTTACCGTCCACGCCCCGGGCCACCGCCTGGGAAAAGGAACAACATCATGACCGTCGCAAAAATCATGGAGATCTCCGCTGCTAGCCCAGACGGCTTCGAAGCCGCCATACAGGTCGGCATCGAGCGTGCGTCCAAGACCATCAAGAACATCACGGGCGCGTGGGTGCAGGACCAAAAAGTCGACGTCGAGAACGGCAAGATCGTTCGCTACCGCGTCAACATGAAGGTCTCGTTCATTCTCGCGTAGACCCGACTGCCTCCCCGCCTTAGACCCGAACTCACGGGTCCGGTCCGAAGGCAGACGCGAAGCGCTGGGCCAACTCGCCCGTTCTCGGGTGCGTTGGACCCAACGTCTTCCGCTGGAGCTCCAGACCGCGCCACCTCGATCTCAGCAAGCGCATGCCGGGCATCGGCCGGTCAACCAGCACACTCGCGACCGCTCGGTCCCGTGGGGGGGTATGGAAGCGATGCGCAGCTCGAACGGGGCCCGCGGCGTGAGCCCTACGAACGAGACCCCTGATACAACCCAGCGCGCCATCGCCGGACGCTATCAGCCCGCCTAGACAACTGGGTTCCTGCTAGAACGCGATGTTGTCTTCGACGTCAGCGTCGATGACGTTCGTCCAACGCGGGAAGTCGCCCTTGTACATGAGCGCGTACGCGGCGGAGACCTCGGTCACGCGCTTGGCGTAGCGGTAGCTCTCGCGAAACGCGATCTCTTCGACGAACACGTCGCGCTCCAGCGGGACCTCGCTCTTGGACTTGGCTTCGAGCCAGCGCTGGACGTTGGACGGGCCGCCGTTGTAGCTGGCGTAGGCCATCGGCGCCTGGCCATGGAACTTCTTGAGCAGCTCGGCGACGTAGTAGCCGGCGAGGTGCGCGTTGGTATCGATGTCGAACAAGGTGTCGTCATCGAAGGAGCCTCCGGGCTCGAGCTCGCCCAGGCGTTCGGCCAGCTGCTGCGCCGTCCAGGGCATGATCTGCAGCGCCCCCCGAGCGCCAACGGGCGAGACGACGAAGCGACGGAAGCGCGACTCGGTGTACATCAGCGACCACATGTGAATGGGGTCGATTTCGAAGTGCCGCGCCTCACGTTCGACCGCGGCACGAAAGGCTCGCGGATGCCACCGGGCCTTGTAGGCGCCATCGGCCGAGGTGCTGAGCTTGGCGAACCGATAGGGCTCGTCGAAACCGCGGGCCAGCTCCCGGAACCCGGCGGCAAGCGTCGCGGCGGTTTCCTTGTCGCGAAGGGTCCGCATACCGTCGCGGGTGGGGCGGATTCGGGGATAGCTCCAGTCTGGCTTCCAACCCAGCCCGACCAAGAAGGACTCGTTGCGAACGCCGCTGGCCTTCTTGCCTCGGGTCTCATACGCCTGCACCGCGATGCGCAGCTCTCGGCGCGCTTCTTCGAGGTAGCCGGCGTTGTAGAGCTGTCGGGCGCGCCGGACCTCTGGCCACGCGTCCCCGAAACTGCCGTCGAGTTCCTCGAGCGTCGCCCGGACCTCGCGTCGCCTGGGATGGACGGGCTCGCCGCGGTTGGGCTCGAGCGAGGGCGCATCGGGCACGGGCCGCTCGGCGTCGAGCAGCCGCTGTCGAGCCATCAGCCCGTAGTACGACAGCGGACTGCGGTCGATGATGTCGGTGAGCATTGCCTCGCCCTCGAGCTTCGCGGCGGGGTCGGAGCCGGCGAGCATGAGCTTGGCGCGAAAGTAGCGAGCCCGGGTGCGATCGGTGGAGTAGCGCTCTGCCGCCTCAAAGCCCGCGATGGCCTCATCGACCCTGCCCAACCGCATCGGCAACCAGGCGTGCAGCCATACCCGCGTCTGGCGGTTGCCGGCGGTCTCTTTCTCGTAGCGCTTGAGGAAGCCCTCCGCGCGTGCGTACTCGCCGGCGCGAACGGCCAGCATCGTTGCGTCCCACAGGGCGCTGATCCGCGACCACTTCTTCTTGGTCTTCGCGGCGTCGTCGTAGATCTGCAGCGCTTCGTCATACATGGCGCCGCGCTCGAGGCAGCGGAGCAGCCGGCCCCGCGTCTCGATGGAGCCCGTCGCTTCGTAGGATGGACGGAGGTCGTCGGCGCACTGGCCAAACTCGCGCTGTTTGTACGCGGTGTAGGCCCGCGAGGAGCGAGCCTGGGTCCGGAGCGATTTGGACTGCGTCGAGTCGATCACCTCGTCGAGGATCTCTCGCGAGAGGTCGACCCATCGCAGGCGCCGCGCAGACATCGCCCGGTCGAGTTTCTCGGTCACCGACAGCGGCTTGGCCCGAACGCGGTCGAAGCGCTCGGCCAGCGACTCCAGCTCGTCCCACGCAGCCTTGGCTTCCGGCTCGCCCGCCCGCTGGATGTGCAGCGCACGCAGTGCAGCGGCGGCGTCGGTAGGTTTCCCTGCCCGGACCTGGGCCTGGGCCAGTTCGAGCTGTAGCCAACCGACGTCGGGATGGTTGGGGTAGTCGCGGATGATCCGATCGAGCGCCGAGACGGCCTTGCGTCCGGCCAGCACGGTGGACTTTGCATCGGTCCCGACGACGGCCGCCAGGGCCCGGGCCTCGAGCACTCGGACCTCCGCGTAGTTGCGGATCGGCGACATCTTGCGAACCTTGCGGAGCACCTTCGCCGCATCGGCGCGCACCGGGTCGGCGGTCTCCGGCTCGAGTTCGGCGGCGGCGGCAAGCTTGGCTCGAGCGAGTTCCATCCCCAGCGCGTCGGCCGGGAACGACTTGCGCAGCCGCTTGTGGGACCACACCGGCTCGAGCGTCGCGACAGCCTCGGAGGGTTTGCCGGCGAGCCGGAGCGCCCGGCCGCGCAGCGCCTGGACGCGGAACCAGGTCTCGGATCCGGGCTCGCCCGCTTCGCCCTCGGAAAGCTCAAGCGCTACGGAGAGATCGCGGATCGCCAGCGCAGTGGCCGCCCCGTCGAGGCCGACGAGCGGTGCTTCCGCAGAACCCACGGCATCCGCCTCGGCCGCGGCCACCAGGGGCGACGGTGCAGCGCCGGAATCGGCCGAATTCGGGTAGAGAGGGGTCGATGCATCGGCCGCCCCGAGGAGCAAATCCTCGTGCGCATCGGAGGCACTCGGCGAGGCCGTGAGCACCAAGCCCGTCAGGGCCCAGAGCCCAAGGCTGCCTACATGCAGCTTCTGGGGGGTCCGGCCATCCATACTTCTACTGTTTCACGGTAGCATCGCTCACCCAAATTGCATGTGATTCCCATACAGTGCGGTTGCGCGCCCGTGGCATCCCGCCCCAACACGATGTGCGGCAAAGGGCGAGGTTTGTCAGTATCCTTGGGCATGGACTCACGCGTTTTCGGGAGCGTGCTCGCCGTTCTCCTGGCGATCACGGGGTGTGCAGACGAAGCGGTCGGTGCCTCGGAGGGCAGCGGCGGCGGTGAGTCGTCCGGCGACCCGAGCAGCGGCACTTCCCTGAGCTCGAGCACGAGCGCATCGTCTGGCTCGACCTCGAGCCCGTCGGACGCATCGACGTCGAACGCTGCGAGCGGCGAGACGTCGAGCGCATCGGTAGGCTCCTCCGAATCCGGTGGCGACGACACCGAAGGACCCACGCGGTGCGAGCCGGTCCCGACGTGCGAGGCACCCCTGCCCGACGCGGGCCCCGAAGTGGAGTGGCAGCGCACACAGTCCTCCGTGCTCACCGCCTCGGGTTCAGAGCGCCACCGCGGGTACGACATGTTCTACAACCCAGACGACTGGCAGTGGGTCATGGCCAAGTTCGCCTACGGCCCCACCGACTGGGACCTGGCAGGGGAGCAGGTCGACCTGTTCCTGCTCGAGGGCTGCGAAGGCGAGTTCGAACCGCTGGGCTCGGTCTTCACGACCGATGACGGCGAGCACCCCACCATCGACGGGGTTGTGGACTCCGGCGGGTGGGTCTACTTCCAGCTGCCCGAGGCGCTGCCGCTGGGACGCCACCGAATTCACATGGTGGTGCGCGGCGACGGGTCCCGCACCGACACCTTCATCGAAGTGGTCGACCCGGGCACGCCGATGTTCCTCTCCGACATCGACGGCACGCTGACGACCTTCGAGTTCGAACGCGCGATCGACCTGCTCCTCGACACGGTCCCGGACATCAACGCAGGAGCGGTGGACGCGTTCAACATCCTCGTCGAGCGCGGGTACCGGCCCATGTATCTGACCGCGCGCCCGGAGTTCTTGGCCAAGCGGACCGACGAGTTTCTGGCCGAGCGTGGGCTTCCCCCAGGCATCGTCCGAACCACGCAGTCGGCCACCGGGGCCCTGGGCGGCGCGGCGGTCGAGTACAAGAGCGATCAGCTCGCGAGGCTGGCCGACCGGGGTCTGGTGCCTGCCTTCGCCTTCGGCAACACCGACTCCGACTCCGAGGCGTATGAGGCCGCCGGCATCGAGCTGGACCGGCGGTTCTTCGTGGAGTTCGACGACCCGCTGGGCGGCCGCCGCATCGAGGACTACACCGAGCTGCTCGAGGAGTTCGAGGCGCTCGAGTCCGTCTGCGAGTGAGCGGCTGACCGCGTCCGCGGCACGTCGTTGACTTCGACAGCCCTCCACCACCCAGGCTCGGGGAGTCGTCCGGATTCGCGCGCCCCACGCTGCACGCGCCGCAGGGGTTGGCCCCACGGACGAATGCCAGACGCCGCCCTTTGGCGCCCGGCCCCGCGGTCGCGGATCGCCAGGTTCGAAGTTCCAAGGCGTCCGTCCGGCCGCCCGGGGCATAGGCGGGAAAATCCCCCGTGATTCCGTGTCCATGGACGCACGATCCACGAAGCTCCTCCCCTCACTGCAAAACGGCAGGCCACCGGTGCCCCGATCCCCGTAGAGGCCTACCGCGCCTGGGCGCTACCCTCCGCGCCGTGAGTCTCAACCGT
>CAYGTG010000288.1:0-2295 GCA_964352485.1 uncultured Nannocystaceae bacterium
ACGGCATCTACTTCCGCACCAAGCGCCACGGGAGGTCCAAGTCCCGCCTCGAGGACAGCGAAGCCGGACTGCTGGACCTCGTGCGCGTCGCCAAGGAACGCGAACTCGAGTCGATGGCGATCCCAGCCCTCGGCGCGGGCCTGGGTGGCTTGCCGTGGGATGCGGTGCAAGCCAGCATCACCCGCACGCTCGGCCGGCTCGAGGGTGTGGAGGTCTTCCTCTACGGCCCGAAGTGACGTTCACGATGGCACTGATCCTCCCTGACTCCCACTGCGCGATCTGTGGCCACCGTCTGCACGACGAACCGTTCCGCGGTTTCCCTCACTTCGCGGGACCGTACGACGCCTTCGCGCGGTACTGCGACGCCGGCGTGCACGAGCGCTGGTGCAGCTCAAGCGCTCATCGTCGAGCACAGACCCCTTCACGATGAACGCACGCAACGTCTCGGTGGGCCAGGTGCGAAACCGAGTCGCTGTCGAGGTGCTGCCCATCAAACAAACACCCGAGCGCGAGAAGCGGAGCGAGTTCAAGCGGTTCGAACTACTAGAAGTTTTCGAGTCGTTGCCCGGTGGCCCTGTTCGCGCGAGGCCGTGAGCTCCTCGCCAAGCTCACCGCGCTGCTCGGTGACAACAAAGCTCGCGTGGCCTGGCGGGTCACCCCGCCTCGAAGCACAAAGGGTAGAGCTGGTCGTGTCACGTGCGCGTCGGGTCGACCTCGGCAGGCAACCGTTGCATGCTTTTCTGCCGCGGACCACGCGCGCCACCCGCAAACGACGCTACCCGGCCGACAGGCTGACGCGGTTTGTCCCCCAAGAACTCCCACAGTCGGGATGGGACAGGCATCATCTCGGTGCGTTCGGTGGCGGGAGTTCCCGGGCACCCAGGCCGAGGTGGCCTCGCGCGCGCTCCAGAGGCAAGCCTGTGACCCGTTCAAGACCCAGCCTCGCCTGGAGTTTGCTGCCCGTCGTTGCCGCGCTCCTCCTAGGTCTGACGACGCTGGGTTCCGGGATGCGGCTCGACGACTACCTCCACGGGGGACAGATCCGGGCGACGCTTGGCGGGACGGCGATCACACCGTGGTGGGACATCTTCTTCCTTGCGGATTTCGACCCCGGAAAACGGTTCAGCGGCACGATGCCATGGTGGACCGTCGACGGCCTCCACGTCCGGTTCTTTCGTCCGGTCGCGGCGCTCTCTCACCTGCTCGACCACGCCTTGTGGCCGCGAACCGAGTGGGCCATGCACGCCCACAGCGTCGCGTACCACCTGATCTTTGTGGGCCTCGTGACCGCGCTGTACCGACGCTACTTCTGCCCCAAGAAAGCGGCCGTCGCTGCGCTCATCTTCGCCATCTCGATGAACCACGCATCCACGGTGACGTGGATCGCCAACCGCAACGCGCTGCTCGCGGCCATCTTCGCTGTCGCAACCCTGCTGCTGTACCAAGACTGGTGCGCTGGAAAACGTCGCGGCGTTCTCGCCGTGCCTTGCCTCGTCGCAGCACTGCTCAGCGCCGAGGCGAGTCTGTGCATCTTCGGCCTGCTCCTCGCACTCCCATTGCCGCCGCAGACCGGAGGTGATGGCGCTGGAAACCGACGTCGCCAGGTGGTGTCCGTTGCCGCGCTCGTCCTGGTCACGGTGGTGTGGAGACTCCTCTACTCCCACTACGGATTCGGCGCGGTGGGGTCGGGGGCATACGTCGACCCCATGCGGTCGCCGACGCTCTTCCTCGAGCTCTTGCCACACAGGCTCGCCTCCCTGAGCGCGATGGGCCTCGTCCCGTTCCGACTGCTCACCCGCTCCGACGTGTCGCTCCTTGCCCGAGCGAGCCTCGGGGCGATTTTTGCTGTGAGTGCAGTGGCCGTCCTACGAGTCGCCCGGGCTCGCGAGCACCGTTTCTGGATCTTGGGAGGGTTGCTCGCCTTGCTTCCCCTGGTCGCAAGCACGCCCGTCGAACGACTCCTGACGATTGCGTTCATCGGGTTCTGCCCCGCGATCGCGAGCGTCATCCTCGATGCTGTGCGACCCGGCGTCTGGAACCGCGTCAGCGGAGGCGCCACTGCGATCACACACCTGCTCGTCTCGCCCGCCCTGTTTGCAGCCTACGCGCTGAGCTTCCAGCCCGACCCGCCGCTGGGCCTCCAGCTCGAGGGGACGAAGTCTCGGAACGTGGTGCTGCTGAGCGCTCCTTCGGTGCAGGACGTGACGCATCTTCTCGAGAGCCGATTCGTGAATCGGCTGCCTCGGCCAGCCTTCATCTGGTACCTGTGGATATCGGAGTCACCCGAAGTTCGTC
>CAYGTG010000288.1:2305-8464 GCA_964352485.1 uncultured Nannocystaceae bacterium
GTCGTGACGGGTGCTGTGCCCTCGAGATCGAGGACCCGAAGGGGCACGGCCGAGAGCCGTTCTCAGAGTTCTTTCGGGACCAGGAGAGCCCACTCGAGCGGGGGCAGACGATCAAGACCCTCGGATTCGACGTGCATGTCCTCGAGGTCGATGGCACAGGCTACGTCACCAAGGCCCGCTTCGATTTTCGGATGCCGCTGGAGCACCCGAACCTCGTGTTCGCCAATTGGACCGGTGAGGACTTCGAGAACGTGGACGTACCGGCCGAGCAGTGACGTGCGCACCGCCAGCCCACCTCACGTCCCCAGACAGCACTTCTTATACTTCCTCCCGCTCCCACACGGACAAGCCTCGTTCCGCCCAACCTTCCGCACCTCACGACGAAACGGCTCGACCTCCTCCCGCTTCGGCTGGATCGGCTGAACCTCAACCCGACGCTCCTGCGCCCACATCTCAAACCCCAACGTCGCGGCCTCCGCGAGCACATCATGCGCCTGGGTCAGGTCCCGCATCGGCTCGGGAATCTCCGAAACCCCCGGCGCGGCAAAGGCCACGATCGGCCCCAGCGCGTCGCCTCGGCCGTCGCCCCCGCTTTGTCTCGACGCCCACCGCGGTTCATCCGCGACGTACGCCATATACCCCTGCGCCCAGTCGGCCAGGCCCTGCATGCTCAGGTGGCTGAGGTCCACGTGCTCCCCTTCGAGGGCGGTGGCGAGCGCCTCGTAGAGCCCCCCGAGCGTCTCAGTGGCGTTCTTGAGGTCCGCCATTGGTGCGTCGGGGTCGAGCATCTCGGTGAACACCCGCACGCGGTGCTGCTGCGGGGGCAGGCTGATCGCGGCGGTGAAGTAGCCCAGGGCGTAGGCCGCTCGATGGGCGAGGCCCGCACAGTCGGCGACGCGGACGAAGGTGGCCTGAAGCTCTCCCACGGCGGGATCGATCGGAGCGCACTCGCCCGCTTCGATGGCGCGGCGGGCCTCGGCGAGGGCGTCGGCGTCGTCGGCGAAGCGATCGTCCGAGCACAACGACGTGCCGTCCTCGTCGACGATCTCCAGCACCCAGTCGGACTCGCCCTCGAGCCGGTGGATGTGGACGTCGAAGGTTCGACCCCGGTCGGAGATCGGGCTGCAGTGCGGAGACGACTGGAGCTGTGACATGGCGGCGAGTGTATCGTGGGCCCGAGCGCTGAGCGCGGGTCCTGTTATTGGTGGGGCCGGTCGTCGGAGGCGTTCGCCCCCACCGAGGCGGCCGAGAATCACAGCCCGCGGGTTGGTTCGACCAGGTCCTGCGGGATGAACCCGTCTCCCTGCAACTGCTCCCGGGCAGCTGCGTCGATCGCAGGTGCGATCGCGACCCGCTCGATCGTCCACCCGCGGTACATGCCATGCACCTTCAAGAACCCTTCGATGTGCTCGTTGGTGTTCGTTGTGTCCTTGATCCGACCGCTTGCACGTCCCAAAGCGAATTCGGCGAGCCTCCTCATCGACGGCGTTGCGACCCGTCGCTCGAGCCCAAAGCCTTCAGCCTCGGCGAGGCGCTCGTCGGTGGTTTCTATGAGGCGGCTCCGAGGGCGAAAGCTCGTCGCTTGAACCTGCTGGTTTAGCGCGTGCAGCCACGAGCGCAGGACGTTGTCGCGAAGAAACTCGTCGAGGGCAACCACGTAGCCCGCACGCGCCAGGGCCCCCACCGTTTGCGCCATCTGCAGGAGCGTGGTGGGGCGAGGAAACGTCGCCGGGTCGATGTCGAACGTCTCCATCGCGTCGGCGAAGGCCGAGAGCACGCCAGCGGGCGCCGAGTCGGGGACCTGCACGTGGAACACCGACGCCGTACCCGTCAGCTTCAGGGCTCGCTGAACCAGCGTCGTCTTTCCGATCCGTCGCCGGCCGGTGATCCGGGCGAAGAACCAACGCTTTCGACGCACAAGGGCCTCGAGCTGCCGCAGCTCGTCGCTGCGTCCGTAGAATGCCCAGGGTCCGGTCGAAGCCGATAAGTTGATTTGTTTTAACTTGTCGGGTGCGCCGCGCCAACTTGCTGCAACATTTGTGAAAAGTCGGAGATGGCGTGTTTTGCGGTGTCGCTGGTGGGTGGAGCCGGGGCGAGGTCATCCCTTCGGACCGCTCAAACGGGAGTTCTCAGTGCAGCTTGTTCTGGAACGTCTTGAAGAAGGGCTGGGCACCGAATCCAGCTCTCGACCGGCATTGAACTCGAGCTCCTCACAGATCCTGGGCCCGCACCGGCTCGAAGTCCTCTCCGTTCCAGGTTACGAACACATTGCGATACGACTCGAGCGGCTCCTTGAGCGTGAACCGAGCCTTCGTCGGAACGCCGCGGTCCGTCACCTCGAGCACCTCCGCTGTGAACGAGAGCGTCTCCACGGTGTCCCCAGGGTGCATGGGGCTGTCGATGCCCCGGAAGTAGACCACGAACGGGCCGCGCGAGAGCCCGCCCGAGTGCCCGATCTCCAAGCTGCAGCAACCGTCGCGGACGATCTGCGGCGGTGTGTCCGTAGGAAACAGGTTCCAGGTGAAGCTGGGAAGGGCCATGCCCGCTCGCTCTCTCGAAGAGCGCATGATGTGCACGACTGCGTGGCCCGGCGCGTGAAGGACGAACAGGTTCTTGCCCCGGAGTTCCTCGTCCGAGACGCCCGCCATCGTCGGAAGGGCTCGGTCGACCCGGCGCAGATCGTAGGACTGATCGAAAGACCCCAGCAGCAGGACGACCGGCGACGCGATGCCGTAGGTGAGCACGAGGGCGGTTGTTCCCACCCGCGACAGTCCAGGCTTGGGCAGGTGCCGAAGGAGCGTCGCTGCAACGATCGGGCATAGGCCCCCGATCGCGAAGGTCAGCAATCGTTCTCCGGGCGCGGCGGCGAGTGCAGGTAACAAGCACAGCCCAACGCCTGTCAGCCAAAGTCTGTGCTCTGCGCGGACGGCCTCGCGGACGACCAACGCCGCGGCGAGAGCAAACACGGCGCCCAGGGCAAACGCGGCCGACTTCGGTACACCATGGGCGATGAGCAGTCGCAGGGGCGTGAGAAGAAAGGCCAGCAGCCAGGCTAGCCGGGGGCCGGCCTCATGGAGGAAGATCGCCGGAGAGCGAATCGGGTCGATGTACCCCCCCGATCCCATCGCACCAAAACCCGCCCACGAATAGGCAACGCGCCAGAGGACTACGACGAGCACCATGACGGTGATCTTCGTCCATCGCCCGCTCCCTGCGGCTCCCCGCGTGAACTCGAAGCCGATGATGATCGCCATTGTGGCGATGCCTGCCTCCGAGGACAGCAGGCTCAAGATCAGCAGCAGAGGCGCCCACGCACCACCAAGCCCCTTGCGTTCCCGCCATCGGACATATGCCGCACACGACAAGAAGCCAAACACGGCGGCGAGGACGGCGTTTCGGTTCGACAGCCAGCCGACGGGAATGGCATGTACGTAGGAGCTGGCGAACAAGATCCCTGCGACGGTCGCGACTCGCTGCGGGAGCAGCATCCGGTACAGGCGAAGGACCGCCCAGGAGAGCGCGGCGAACCACGCGATGCTCTGGGCGTGCATCACCATGGGGTGTGTTGGCCACGCCGCGTGGTCCAGAAGGTGGGTCAGCGCAGCGACCGGTCGGAAGAAGCGCGCAAAGAGGTTGTCGACCGCCCACCAGGGCACGCGGCCCCCAAAGCGGCGAGCAGGGTCGGCTCGGTCGAGCTCGAAGATGTCCCACCACGCCTGCTCGCTGGAGCCGGCGAGCCACTGCGACAGGTTCCGCGCCATCGGGATGTCATCCCAGTGTAGTCCGGCCCAGAGGCTTGGCAGGACGAGTACAACGCCGAGCAGCACGATGAGCAGATCCACCCGAAGGGGGCGTGGCCCACCATCTTCTGGTGGAACGGTCGGATCCGTGTCGCGCGAGGGGCGCGAAGATGGGCCCGTGTCCACGACCCGCACGGTAGCGCAGCCGTCGGACTCTTGCTCGCCCCGGAGAAAAAAATGCAACGCTTCGCGCGATGGGTCGAGGACATTCTTGATGAGACTGCATTCCTACGGACTCTTGCTCACCCTCGGCGTTCCGAGTTGTTTTGCTCCCAATGTTCCGTCGTCGATGGACACCGATGGCGAGACCAGTTCGGGTAGCGACAGCACGGCCGGTCCAGCCAACACGACGTCGTCTACTGGGCCCAGCTCGTCTACGGATGGAACCGTGACTGCGACCGGAGGCTCTGGCGACACGACGGCTTCACCGGCCGACACGGGTTCATCCGGAGAGAGTTCTGGCCCGGAGATCCTGGTGTTCACCGCCAATGGCGTCGAGTCTGATCTCGAGGTCACGCAGGCGAGCGCAGTCGAACTCCACCTCGAGGCAATCGACGACGGCGAGATCGTCTCCGTCGTCTTTTTGTACGACGATGGCACCATCGCCACGGGCGTGGGGATGGGAGACGCCTACGACGCCGAGTGGATCGTCTCCGGCGCGGAGTTGAACGGGGTCGCGCCCCTCCAGGCGGTTGTGACCGATGACGACGGAAACGTCGCCACGGCCTCCATCAACTCGGACTTCGATATGCCCAACGGAGGCTTGATCGAAGGCTGGAACTTCGACAACGGATTCAGCACCTCTGCCTACGGGATCGCGCCTTCGCCCGACGGAGACGACGTGGTTTGGACAGGTGCGGCCGAGCTCGACGAGGACGCGGTCGCGCTGCGGGTCGACCGAGCCCAGGGCGGTGCCTGGCAGTCCAACCTGGACACGGACAGCACATTCGGTGCGGATATCACTCGGCTGGAGGACGGTGGCTACCTCGTTGCCGGGTCTCTCGTCAGCGGTGGCAACACCACGACGGGTCTGTTCCGCTATACCGCTGGAGGGGCGTCGGTGGGTCAATCCTCGATCAACGGTGCGCCGACCAATGGCCCCACCAACTGGGCGCTCGGTCTCGAGCAGGACGGCGATGCGCGACTGTATGTGATGGGGTTCTACGGCAGCGCCGCGCCGGCCTCCTATCTCCTGCGGCTCACCGACGACCTCTCCGTGGATTGGAAACGCGATGTGTCCAACGCGCCGGAGACGGACGGTAGCCCCTTCACCTACGACTTCGACGTCCACGAAGACGGGACGGTCGCCGTGGTCGGATCGCGCGTCGTCGGTGCGGACAGGGTCTGGCTGGGGATCTACGACGCCAGCGGCGATCTTCAGGATCAGCTCACCCTCAACTCCGAGTTCGAGACTTCGATCGGCTACGACGTAGCGTGGGGCGACGCTGGACTCGTGTTGGCAGGAACCGCAAACGAGGGGGACGGGTGGATGAGACTCGTGCGAGCCTACGACGAGGGGCTGGTGGAGCGTTGGACGGTTCAGGGCGCGGCGAACGGTGACTTCGCCCAAGCAGTCACCGTGGACGACTTCGGACGCACGCTCGTGGCCTCCACCGAGGGTTGTGAACTCAACGCTGCGGGCGGATTGTTCGACACTTGCGTCCTCGCGTTGCGCAGCTACGACGATGAGGGCCAGCTCCGCTGGGAGCACCTGGCGGAAGGCGGTGACCCCGAGTTCAACGGTCCCGTTCTCTTCTTGCCGGGCTTCAAGGCGGACCTGGAGACCGACCGGTTCGGCTACGTGTACGTCTCCGCTCAGCACCGGCTCCCGTTGGGTGGGGGCGAGCGACGCAGCGAGTGGTGGATGGAGAAGCACCACCCGTAGGTCGAGCTCCACATCAGGCGCGTCGAGTGACCCCACCAAGACCCAGACCCAGCCTCGCCTGGAGTTTGCTGCCCGTCGTTGCCGCGCTCCTCCTAGACCTCACGACGCTGGGTTCCGGGATGCGGCTCGACGACTACCTCCACGGGGGACAGATCCGCGCGACGCTTGGCGGGACGGCGATCGCACCGTGGTGGGACATCGACTCCGAGAGCGCTCGGACCGATCACCGGGCTGCAGGTCTTCCTCTACGCCCCAAAGTGACGGCCCTCGCTCCGCGTGTCCGGTCCGAGATCAACCCACCACCTGTGGTAGGCCTGAACCCATGCGGGCGAGCACCCTCCTTCCCCTGGCCGCGCTCACCCCCCTCCTCCTGACCGCCGGCTGCAAGCGCCTCGATCCACCACCGGGCCCGCCAACCACGCCAGCTCCTGCCTCCGGCTCTGCCCCGGTCCAGCCCGCCCCAGCACCGAACCC
>CAYGTG010000289.1:0-8432 GCA_964352485.1 uncultured Nannocystaceae bacterium
GCGAAAGGCCCCTTCAAGGATTGGAGCCTAGACCTCAATCAAGCAGCGCTTGATTACACGGGTTTTCGAAAACAGCGCTTGATTGAGGACTAGAGCCGGCTTGCGGTCACCTTCGACCAATCGACCGGGAATCGCGGGGCGTACCCCAGCACCTGCTCGGCTCGTGTCCCATCGGGGACGCCGCTGAAGTGAAAGCGTCCGGCGTTGAGGTCGTAGCGAAACTGAGTGCCGCGGGTCAGCGCGCGCAGGCGGTACAGTGGTCTGAGCAGGGGTCCAGGCACAGGAATCTCGACCCGCTGTACGCGCTCGATCACCGCGGACAGCGGCAGCGTATCCGCGCCGGGAATGTTGAACACGCCCTGCGCATCGCTGCCGGTCGCAGACATCAACGCCTGCACCAAGTCCTCCACCGACAGGAGGTTGAGCATCGGGTCGAAACCCATCGGCCGCATGCAGACCCGCGAGCGCAGGTAGTCGAAGAGCTGGGATCCGCACTGCGGGCCGATGCACTCCGAGGTCCGCAGAACCGCGATCTGCAGCTCGCACATCCCCATGCGCGCGCAGACCGTGAGGTCCGCCTCCACCCGGTCTCGCAGCCACTGCGGGGCGCTCGGCGAGAAGTTCAGCGGGTGGTCCTCGGCGAACACACTGGGCAGGTCGGTCCTGACCCCATACACCTCGACGTGGCTTCGAAAGACGAAGCGCCGAATCGTGGGGTGCCGCTCCGCTTGCAGCAGCAGCGACCGCGTCGACTCCACATTGATCGCGTGAACCTTGCTTCCAACATCCGAGGCGCTTCGGTGGTGGGCCGCATGCACGATGGTCTCGACCCGAAGATCGCGGGCCGGGCCGTAGAGCAGCTCTCTCACCCCGCGCTCACGACGAAGATCCACGCGCCGATAGGTGAGTCGTTCGTGGGCAGGAAGCTGGGACAGCGCCTCGGACTCGATGCCCACGGCGAGAACGCGAGTATCGCCGCCGGAGTCCAGAAGCACCTCCACCAGCCGTCGCCCCACGGGCGTGGTGGCCCCCGTGACCAGGACCGCGCTCAAGAGAACACCCCTTCGCGCATCTCCAGCCCGCGTTCGATCAGAGCTTCGACGGCGTCGTGCACCCGACCGGCGGCCTCGCGCAGCACGTCGGGATCGCTCGCGCGTTCGGGCGGATAGTCATCGAACAACGCAATGGGCTTTCCGTAGTGCAGGTGAAAACGCGTGGGCATGGGCAGCGGCGTCGCGGGAACCGGAAGGTAGGGGACACCGAACGCCCGCAGCCCCTTGATCTTCATCGCTTGAGGCCATGCCTCCTCGGCCCCGATCACCGCCGAGGGCAACACCAGCGCCCGGTGCCGGATCGCAAGCTCGGCGTGACCGACCGTCCACCGCTGCAATTGGTATCGCTTGTCGTAAGACTTGCCGATGCCTCGCACCCCCTCGGGGAAGATGATCAGCAGCTCGCCCGCCTCCAGCGCCGCGTGTACGTTTCCCCGACTGCCCGCGATCATCCCTCCCCGGCAAAACACCGTATTGATGAAGGGGAGCGCGGGCACGAAGAAGTCCGCCACCGGTCGGCCCGCGCGCGGCGGATCGGTGCGCAGCAGGATGTCCGACCACAGCATGAATCCGTCGATGGGCAGCGTGCCCGAGTGGTTGGCCACCACAATCGTCGCCCCCGACTTGGGGATGTTCTCGGTGCCGTAGGACTTGACCCGGAAGTAGTGGTCGTGAAGGTGCCGAAACAGCGACAGCCCAACCGCGACCCCCTGCGGACTCATGCCAAAGCGATCGAAGCCATGGCCTGCATCGTCGACCGTAACCCTGGCAACGTGCTCCTGTTGCTCCCGCGTCAGCACCGAAGACGTGAGCCGCTGCGCGAGTTTGTTGCGCCATGACATCAGGGTGGATGCCACCACGAAACGGCATCGGGACAGCACGAAAATGCTGCAGGCTGGGCGCGGCGTTGTTTGGCGTGGCAGTCACGCTCGCTGCCATCGCAGTCATGACGGGGAACTTTCCTTCCGCATCGATGTCTCCTGGACGCGGCCCGGAGGCCCCTTCGATGTTCACACTCGCGTTGTCCCTAGTTCTATCCATGGCCGCGCCGACCACGTCGGCCGAGGTCTTGCCACTGAGGCGGTTGCGCTTGTACGAGACGGGCGTCGGGTACTTCGAACGTCGTGGACGCGTGAGCAAGAACGACAAGCTCGCGCTACCGGTCCCCACCGCGCACTTGGACGACGCCCTCAAGACGTTGGTGGTGCTCGACGGTGGAACCGGAGCCCGGGTTGGGGGGATCGCGTTCTCGTCGGCCGTCAGCGAGGGCATGGCACGCGCGATGGCTGGGCTGCCCGACGAATCCGATGGGGTTGGCTACGCCGATCTCCTGCACAGCCTCGAGGGCACACGGGTCATCGTGACCGGTCGGGGGAGCAAGGTGAGCGGGAGGTTGATCGACGTGGAGGGTCCGTTTGGGGAGCCCACGCCCAAAGATGGTGAGGCCGCGCCCAAAGGTCCGCCACCGCCGCACGAGTACAATCTGTTGGTCCTCGGCAGCGACGGGAATCTGCGGCGTCTATCGACCCGGGACGTCACTGGCGTTCAGCCGGCTGAGTCGGCGGCGGCCGATCGTCTGGACGTGGCCGCGGAGGCGCTGTCCGATCACACCGCTCGCACGACCCAGAGCCTCGGCATCCGGGTCGAATCCGGTGGCAAGCTCGGGCTGGGCTACGTCGCCGAATCACCGGTCTGGCGCACGAGCTACCGGGTCGTCCTCGGGGAAGCGGACAACCGGGGTGCACTGCAAGGCTGGGCGTTGGTGCACAACGACACCGACGAGGACTGGAACAACGTCGACATCGAGTTGGTCAACGGTCGCCCCGCCTCGTTCTTGTATCCCCTGGCCGCCCCGCGATACGCGAGGCGAGAGCTCATCGAACCCGAAGAGCAGCTTTCAACCGTCCCCCAGCTGGCCAAGACCACTCCCGACCGGATGTGGCTCGACGGTGAAATCGGCGAGAGCTACGGCGTCGGAGGCGTGGGCATGGTGGGCTCAGGGTACGGCGCCGGCGGAACCGGAGAAGGCACGATCGGGCTGGGGAGCGTGGGCGTCATCGGCAAGGGTGGTGGCATCGGTGGGCTTGGCATTGGCGACTTGGCCGAGCTGACGCAGGCCAACACCGAGGCTCAGGGCGCGCTCTTCATCTATGGCGTCGCCGACCCGGTCGACCTCGAGGCCCATCACTCGGCGCTGCTGCCGATCATTTCCGAGGACATCGAAGCCGAGTCGATCACCTGGTTCTCGCGCGGCCAGTATGACGGGCTCACCGGCGTCCGGCTGGTCAACACCACCAAGCAGACGCTGCCGGGCGGCACCGTATCGTTCTTCTCGGCGGGCGGATTCGTAGGGGAAACGGTGCTGGGGAGACTGGGCCCCAGCGAGCGCCGGTTCGTGGTCTACGGCGCCGAGCTCGACGTCGAGCTATCGCGGCACAACACCGCGGTCGGCGAGTCGACGAAGGACGTGAGGTACGTCGAGGACGGCCTGCAGGAGCTCTACGTTGCGCGATCCGACGTGCATCTGAACGTCGACAACCACAGCCGCCGTTCGCAGCGAGTGTACGTGGGCCTGGAGCTCTCGCGAAACTCCAAGCTGTCCGCCCAGGATCCGGGCGTCGAGCTCGACTACGACCTGCAGTCGGGCACGCCCTTGGTCGCGATGACCGTGCCTGCGGGTGAAACGGGGGCCCACGTCGTTCGAGCCGAGACCGCCGGCTCTCGCAAGCACCCGATCGACGCGGCCACCCTGGAGGCACTCTCCAAACACGAGGGGGTCCTCAGCGGCGACAAGCAGGTCTTGTTGAGTGCGCTGGGCTTCCACCAGGCCGCCGACCGCCATCGCGCCGCGGCCGAGCTGGCGAAGGAAAAACTCTTGGATGCCACCACGGACCTCGTCCGCATCCGCGAGGATCTGAGCGCTCTGGGCGACGCCGGCGTGCGCGGGCGACTGCGCGACAAGCTCAGCCGCCAAGTCCTGAAAAAGGAGAAGGCGATCGTCGAGCTTCGTGCGAACCGTCGCGCGTCGTTTCGCGCGATGAGGGAGGCGACTCGGCAGGTGGGCGAGACGTTGCAGCGGCTGGAGCAGCAGCCCGCATCAAGCGGCGGAGGATGATCGACCGGTCGTAGACCAGTTCGTCAAATCGGAAAACGTTTTCCGATTTGAGACGGCCGCGTCGATCCTCTCGATCCTCTCGATCATCCGAGCGACCACCTCAGCGCGCCGTCGGCTGCCCGCCCGTGCACAGGAGACCGACGAGCAAGGACCGGCGGAGACCGCAAGCGTATCAGCCCGGGCGGAGACGGGTGAACTCGACCTGCGATGCAGGGTTCCACCAGCGGCTGTAGCCGACGGCCGCGTCCAGTGGCTGGAAGAACAGCGGCGTGGTGATGATCAGGAACGCGAGGTTGAGGGCCACCGCGACTTTCCGCCCGAGCCGTGGCTTCTTGCGCCCTTGCACGAGGGCAGCGGCGCCGTGCAGCAGGAAGAACGCGAACGTGTACCCAGTGTACTCACCGGGCCCGCCTCCGCACACGATGACCAAGTACTCGTGCATGAGGCCGCTGACCCCGAAGACAGCCAAGGTCGCGCGGGCGGGGTGCCGCATTCCGCCCAGCGGGATGAACACATTACGAAACGCCCACCGAGTCACGAAGAGGTTCCAGCGCTGCCCCCAGAACTCGCGCGGAGAGCCGGCGAGCAACGGGGCATCGAACGCCTCGGACATCCGAACCCCCGTCTGCATGAGGAGCCCGGTCAGCCCGTCCGCAATCCCGGAGATGAACGCGTAGACCAGTGCCATCGACCACGCCGCAAACACGAACGGGTTGGACGTGATGTCGTCGGCCGCGCGGTTGATCAGAACGAGCACCAACACCAGCGCGGCCTTCCCGACCAGTCGAGAAAGTCGCCGGCGCCCCGCGGCCCGATTCGAGCGTGCTTCGGCGGTACCGGTTGGGAACCTGGCGTCGGCGGGAACGAACCACCACAACGCGAAATGGAGCGGCGACGTCACCTGGGGCGCCCGACCGTGGGTCCGCTCCCACACACGCGCGGCGAACACCACCGCGAAGGCAGACGCGATCAAGCGCGGCCACTGTGGTTCCGTCGCCAGCGCGAAGGGAATCGCAGCACACAGCCCGACCAGCGGCCACCCCCAACGTGGCCGCGCAGCGGTTCTGGGCAGCGCGCTGAGGGCCGTGACGAGCACGAACAATCCGATCCCCAATGACAGCGTCACCGCAGATCATGCTGACACGAAAGGGCGCGGAATGGATTTCGCCCTCAGTGGTCGGTAGCCAGCCTCGGATCGCGAGCTGATGTAGGCTCCCTGCGATGCGAACACCCCCGCCGGGCTCCTGCTGCAAGCAACCCAAGGGCTTGTGTCGCGCCGAGGACGGCGCGTGGTCCGATCCGGCATCGAGACCAACCCCCTGGACTGAAGGCTCAGGCGTCGCGATGGTCGAGACCGCCGAAGAGCGCAAGCAGTGCGCATCCAGGACAGCGCACCGCGCCGGCGCGAAATCGGACGCCCCGGCCTCCACCGTGCAACCTGGAGGCATCGCGTCCGTCTCAGGGGAGATGATGGGGCGCCTCTTGTGGATATCCTGCCTCGCAGCCCTGGCTGCGACCGGCTGCACGGTAGGCGACGGCGGTAATCCTTTCCCGAGCGCGAACTCGGGTTCGACGACCGCGACCGCCTCGGGTCCGTCTTCGTCCGGCAGTGGTAGCGAGGGCAGTGGTGGCAGCGCAACGAGCAACTCCAGCGAGGGCGGCTCGGAGGACGGCTCCACCACCGGCAGCTGGAATCCCGGCGACACGACCACCACCACCACCACCACCGCGAGTGGCTCCACCGGTGCCGACGCGGAGTCGAGCGGCGGCGTGGTCACCGGCGGCAGTGAGTCCTCGGGTGGCAACGCGGATACGTGCATGGGCGCGCCCCTCGATCCGCAGCTGGCTGTGCCCCCGTTGTGCGAGCCGACGTGCACCAGCATCGGGTTCGGCAACGACTGTGCTGGCCTCGCGGAATACTGCCGCCTCAAGGACAGTCAGACCGCGGTCTGCGAGAGCTGCGATGCCTGCGGAAACCTTCACGCGCCGTGCGTCACCACGGCCGACTGCGACATCATCTTCACGTGCTTCATGGGGCAGTGCACCGCCCAGTGCGACCTGAACACGCCGCAGACCTGTGGCAACCCGGCCGCCTGTACCAACGTCGGGCATCCGACCCACGGCGTCTGCGACCCGAACATCTGAGCTGCCCGGCTGGCAAACCAGTCGCAAGCCTTACGAACTCAAGCAACCGACGTCCCTCAGGGCCAGGTCAGGCCGAGCGTTCGTGGAGCCCGGTGCTCCGGAGTCCGCCCCTGATGGCTTGGAACGAGAAGGGCCAGTCCCATACTCCCGGACTGGTTCCTCTCCCTCGCAGCTTTGGTCATGCGATTCCTGAACGCTCGACGACAACCCGCATCGTCGATATGAGCTCGGCATCCGAGAGCGACAACGCGGCACGTCGAGCCTCCTGTCGGCTCATGCCGCCCCAGATATCGAATCGCCGCCGCACGATCGCATCACATGCCGCTCCGACGAAGACGGCCCGGAGAACCGCATACCAAAAGTCTGAGTGGTGTCTCCGGTGGATGCAGGCCTCGCAAAACCCGGCCCAATGGAACCACATGACCGGGGCGTTCATGTTGTGGACGGGATCATCTGGGCGCAGAGGATCCCGCGGAAATTCATCAGCACCGAACTTCTCGAACGAGTCCATCATCGTGCGCAGCTCGAGCGGGTTTCCGAAGTGCCGGACCAGCGTGACGGTCTGGGCCTGGGCGAGCAGCTCGACTTCCCCTTCGAGCCCCGCGTACGACGGCGTGGGGTCCCGCCCTGCCGCGACGGCACCGATCCATCGACGCCCGGCACCCAAGATCGGCTGCAAGGCGCCACGAACGAGGTCGGTCTGATTAAAGAGCGCCCAGTCGTCGAGCTCTCGCCAGAACGCGACATGCTCGTCGAGGGAAGCCCGACTCTGGGTCCTCGTGTCTACTGGGACGGCCCTCGGGAGGGTACTGGCCGTCGCACTCGGCCGAGGCGTGGGGCGGACCTGCCGTGGGCTGGACGAGGCACCCGCGGGGCAACCGGCGTCGATCCAAGCCTCGATCTTGTCGATGTCGGCGTCGCGCATCGCACGGCGTCCGGCGGGCATGCGCCGGTAGGCAGCCCCTGGCGTGCCGGTGTCCGTCCCGAACGGGATGAGTCCGCGCAGCGCCTTCACGAGGTTCGATCCTGCGCCGTCCCCGACGATCAGGAGCCTCTCGCCGACGACCTCCCCCGCCACGAATTCGTCGCGGGTCATGCTGCGCCAGAACGCTCCGTGCGTTCCAACCGGACGTTGACCGACAGCCGCATCCAGCAGCGCCACGACCTCCTCGAAATCTGCCACGCGGGAAGGGTACACGGCTGGACGGCGCTGCCATAACGGCGAACCATTGCGTTCCATTGCGTTCCATTGCGTTCCATTGCGTTCCATTGCGTTCCAGATTGGCTCCAGTTTTGACGCCTTTCGATTGCGAGCTGACGCCTCAGCCCGGGTCGCACACGGACGCGGCCAGCCGCAACATCTCGCTCGAGGCCAACGACGACGCGATGGATGCGCTCGGGTACTGAGCCGCTTCAGAACCATGCCGGCCCCCGGGCTTCGGTCAACCCGCAATGACGCGAACCGTGGTCTTCGGGCCGGCGTTCCAATGGATGAACATGATGTAGTCCTGCATCGCGTCGGGGACGTCCCATTGAAAGGGGTCATGGAGTCAGCATTCAAATCGGAAACCAGTTTCCGATTTGGGTACGCAAGCAGGCGAGTACTACCGCCTACCGGGCGCCGACGCATACCTGCCGTCGATCCTCGACCACATCGTCGCTAGCGGTGGACGTTGGCAGGCCGCAGAGGTGCAGGGCCTGTGCGTTCGGCTCGCGTGCGAAGTGACCGATCCCGAGAACATGGACCCCGACTTCGAGGTCGTGTCCGACCACTGCCCGGTCGTCGTCGAAGGCACACCTCGGGGCTGACACAGGCCTGGGCGGTGCTGCCTTCGGTCGAAGAGCAGCACAGCAATCGGCGCTCTACAGAGGCGAAGGAGCCGGCGCTGATTTTTTTGGAACCCCGGCCAACGCCGCCTGCAGATACGTGTCGGCTTCGGCGGCCGTCTTGATCATCTCGAACGAGGAGAACAGCCGGTCTTGGGCCTTGAGCAGAGACTTTGCGACCGACTTCGCGTCGACCGTCAACCCGTTGGCAAGCACGATCTCTCCGCCCGCGATCGTGGCCGCGTCAGAGCTCGAACTCGCGGCCACGATCGCGGGCGGAGAGATCGTGCTTG
>CAYGTG010000290.1:0-8427 GCA_964352485.1 uncultured Nannocystaceae bacterium
TCGGATCCGAGAGCAGCACCCCAGCCATACGCGCCAGGTCGCCCTCGTATTTCTCGAACAGCAGCTCCAAGTACTGCCGCTCGACAGCGCACGATACGGCGTTGTGCGAATCTCCGGCCTGCAGCGTGACGCCCAAACGATGTCCGCCATCGTCGAGCACTCGGACCAAAGCTCCGTCGGTCTCCGGCTCGATGCGGGAGATGTCCATGGGCCGCATCAGCTCACGCACGATACGAGGCAGGATCGGGATGACGTCGGGCCGGCTTGCATCCGCTGGGTTGCTGGGCTCAACCACGTCCGCCTGATCGACGAGCTCGACCAGCGACAGCGTGATGAGGTTGGAGAGGAACATCTCGAACTGCCGGAAGTTGCCCGGCCACGCAAAGTCGCGCAGCTGCTTGTAGCTGCTTGGGTGAAACACGAAGTGAATCCGGCGACTGTCCGCCTTGGCGGGGACCTTGCGACTGACCGAGACGGGCACGGCGTCGGTCTCGGAGACCGCCATCCCTCGCTGCGCCGCATATTGCCGCAGCAGGTCGGCGTTGTAGGCCTCTTGCGCCACCCGAGCGACGAACACCTCGAGCAACACCGAGAAGTCGTCCTTGCGCTCGGTCAGGCTCGGCAAGCGCATCGCGGTCGCCGGGTTGAGCCGCATGTAGAGGTCCTCGCGGAACTTCCCGTGCCGCACCATTTCGACCAAGTTCTCGTTGGTCGCGACGACGAGCTTCACGTCGGCGACGCTTTCGTCGACCGAGCCGACCGGACGATAGCGTCCCTCCTGCAACACCTGAAGCAACGCCTTCTGAAGCTCGAGGCTGAGGTTTCCGATCTCGTCGAGAAAGAGGGTGCCGCCGTGCGCATGCTGCAGAACGCCTTCGCGAGAGGTTGTGGCACCGGTGTATGCGCCCTTGACCACGCCAAACAGGTGCGCCCCCATCAGGTCGTGCGGAACGGTCGAGAGGTCGACCGCAACAAACGGGCCTTCGCGGTGCGAGCGTGCATGAATGAACTCTCGGGCGAGCAGGCTCTTGCCCGTGCCCGTGGACCCCAAGAGGATGATCGGAAGCTGTCCGCGGGCGAGAATCGATAGCCGCCGCCGTAGACCCTGCATGCGGGACGTCTCGCCCCAGTAGAACGGTTCGTCCGCATCCCCAGCCGGCCCCGCTCGCTGGGCGAGAATGTTCTCGATCTGCAGCCGGAGCGAGCGTGCATCGAGGTACTCGTCATCGAGGAGGTAGGTGTAGTCCTCCGCTTGCAGGCGCTCGGAGTCCGCTTCGATCGGGAGGTCGTCTCGGGCGGTCATCACGATGACCGGAAGGTCCGGGGCGACGCGTCGCAGCTGGTCGAGAATGTGCAGGCCCTGCCCGCGCCGCAGTCGTTCGATCGCCCGCTTGTGGTCCTTGCCGGTGAGCAGCTCCGTCTTGTCGTACGGGAGCAACTCCTCGTCCGGGATGTCGAAGTGCACGTCGAGCAGGACCAGGTCCACCTTCCCGCGATGGGCCTCGAGGGTGGCCGCCGCCTCACGGTAGTTGCGAGCGGGCGGCAGGAAGTGGTGCCCCTCGATAAACCGCTGGCAGAGCTCGAAGTACTTGTCTTCGTCGTCGATGATGAGGATCTGCGACACCGACTACCCTGCGGCGAGTGTACGGTGCAGCTCGCGGAGCTGCGAACGAATGCTCTGCTGGGCCGCCCGAATCGCGCCGCGCACGGCCGCCAGTGGCTCTCCACCCCCGCGCAAGGCCATTTCGTGCGACCGCAGCACCGCCACAGCCTCGTGAACTTGGCGCAGCAGCGGGTGCGGCAGCGGGTCGCCGAGGCCGGGTCGGGCCGCATCCCACACCTGCCACGCGCTCAGGTCTCCTTTGGTTCGGAGCACATCGTCCTGCAGCGCCGCCGCAAATTCGTCGGTCAGCGGGCCCAGCCAAGCGTCGTCGCCGTAGTTGGCAGAGCGCCAGGCGACGTACTTGGCCAGGTCATGCTTGAGGTCGGCCACGAGCTCGCGAAGCTGGGACCTGGTTTGTGCTTCATCCCCCATCGTTTGGACTCGGCAGGAATGACGACGCAGGGCGCGGAGCGTCTACTCCGCGACGGCCTGGTAGCGAGTCGCTCGCGCCCGGCCGGAGCTGGTGACCTTGCCGGCTTTCTTCATCCACGCGAGGTAGCCCCGAAGTTCATCGACCGCGATGCCGACCTCTTTGGAGAGCTGCCCGATCGTCAGCGGCTCGTCCGTCATGGCATCGATGATCCGGCGGAACAGCTGCGCTTCGGCAGCCTCACCACCCCAGTCGGAGCTGTCGCTGCCGCTCGTGTCGCCATCGATGACCTGACGCCTGCGACCCTCCGTCGGCGTTGGGATCGGCGCCGGGGTGAGGCCGGCCTCCTCCAGGGCCTCGGCCAGCTCGCTCAGCGTCAGCGCCCGGACCGCCTCGCCAGCGTCACTCTCGAGCAGCGACGAGAGCGTCGTGGATGGGGGCATGCGCGCGATGGTGCTCTTGGCAGCCTTCCGCAGCAGGCCAGCCCGGTTCTCCCGCAGCGCGGACTCGAACAGCTGAGCGATCTCGGTCATCTCGACACCTGGGCCGCCAGCTGGCGACGCCGCGGGACTATGCCACCGGGTCCCCACCCCGTCCACCGCCCGGCCTCGAATGCGAGAGGCGAAACCGGGTGCCGATCGCGAGCGACCACACGCCTGCACAATGAAGGATTTTGTGGGTCAAGGACACGCCAGGGTCCCGAACGCGATCACTCCCGGTAGACACGGCTTGCAGCAGTCCTCGCACATTCCGTTGCCGAGGGCGCCGATGCCCCACTCCACGTCACCGGCCGCAGCGCCGAGACAGATCGTTTCGCCGCGCACACACTCGATGGTCGTGCGCGAGACCACATCGGGCCCCTCGCTCAAGAAAACGTCCTCCAAAGAGGGCCAGACCCAGCCGCGCTCGCGGGCCCACAGCCGCCACGAGATGTCGAGACCATCGTCGCAACCATCGACGAGCGTCCACTGCTGGACTTCGGCCGCCTCGCACACCTCGGGATCCTCGTCACGCGCATTGATACAGTCTTCGATGCCATCGCAGACCTGCTCGGTCGGCATGCAGTCTCCGGTTCCGCACACCGCCACGAAGCCGTCCGCACACACGCACGCGGCTCCGTCATCGCAGTACGCGTTGAGGCCACACGTGGTCTGGCAAGCCCCAGGTGAGGCTTCGCTGGGCTGGCATCCATACAGCGCGTTGGGGTTGCCGACGAAGCTGGGATTGCAGAAGCACTCCCCCTGCTCGCAGTACCCCTGTACCGAGCAGGCCACCTGTGCACAGGGGTCGGCGTCGGTATCCCCGCCGCCCGTTTCTGATGGCGGCGCGTCGACCTGGACGAAGCAGCCTGCCAGCCCTGCGACTCCTCCCAACAGCCACGCACGCACGGGCACAGTGTAGTCGCTGCATCATTCGCCGCACGGTGACCTGCGCCACGGGTCGGTGTAAGAAGCCAAGCAGCCGTGTCGCCCGTCGTCGTCGTCCTCTGCGCCTTCGCCGCCTATGTCTTGGGGTACCGGGTCTACGCACGGTTCCTGGCCACGCGCGTGTTCCACCTCGATGCGTCGGCCATCACGCCCAGCCACTCGCTGCGCGACGACATCGACTATGTGCCCACGCGCCCGGCGATCCTGTTTGGGCATCATTTTGCCTCCATCACCGGCCTGGCGCCCATGCTCGGGCCCGCGGTGGCGGTGATCTGGGGCTGGCTTCCCGCCGTCTGCTGGGTGGTGTTCGGTGCGCTGTTCGTGGGATGCGTCCACGACTTCTCCGCCCTGGTCGTCTCCGTGCGTCATGAGGGCAAGTCGATCGGCGAAGTCTCTCGCGACGTCATCGGCCCCCGCGCCCGCACGCTGCTTCACCTCATCATCTTCTTCGGCGTCGCGCTGGCCATGGGCGTGTTCGTCTACGTCATCTCGCGCCTGTTCGCGCTCGAGCTGGCCCCCGGCGCTCCGGGCTACCCACAGGCCGTGCTGCCTTCGCTGCTGCTGATGATCATCGCGCTGGTCGCGGGGGTCCTCATGCACAAGAAGGGCGTGCCGCTGCTGCCGATCGCGGTCGTCGGCTTCGCGCTCGAGCTCGGGGGCATCGGCCTGGGCATGAAGTTCCCCACGATGGGCCTGTCCGAGTCGGCGTGGCCGCTGCCGGAGACGTGGACGTGGGTGCTGCTCGCCTACGCTTTCGCGGCGTCGGTCATGCCCGTATGGGCCTTGCTGCAGTCCCGCGACTTCCTCAACGGCCTGCTGCTCTACCTCGGTCTCGGCCTCGCATACATCGGGCTGATGATCGGGGGCCACGAGTTCGCGGCCCCGGCCATTCGGCTGCATCCCGAGGGCGCGCCGTCGGTGATCCCGTTCGTGTTCATCGTCGTCGCCTGCGGAGCCGCGAGCGGGTTCCACGGGCTGGTCAGCTCGGGGACGACTGCCAAGCAGCTCGACAAGGAGACCGACGCCAAGTCGATTGGTTACGGCGCGATGATCGGCGAGAGCCTGCTGGGACTGCTCGCGACGCTCGCCTGTACGGCCGGGATCTCGTCCTCGGAGGCCTGGCACGGCATCTATCACGACTGGGCTTCGGTCCAGGCCCTGCCAAGCAAGATCGACACGTTCATCCAGGGGACCACGACGTTCCTCACCAGCTTGGGGATGGCTCCGGACATGGCGGCCGCACTGATCGCGATGGTGGTGGTCTCATTCGCCCTGACCACGCTCGACTCGGCCACCCGCTTGTTGCGGTTCAACGTCGAGGAGATTGGCGCGACTTTCAAGATCCCCGGCAGCCAGAATCGATACGTCGCGTCCGCTGCGGCTTGCGGCGTCATCGCCCTGTTCGCATTCTATGAGGTCCAGGTGGAGGTCGGTGGCGTCATGGTTTCCAGGCCCGCGGGGCTCGCCCTGTGGCAGCTGTTCGGCACCACCAACCAGCTTCTCGCGTCCTTGACGTTGATCGTGGTGACGATCTATCTGCGCAAGAAAGGGTGGCCCGCATGGCCGGCGGCAATCCCCGCGGTGGGCATGATGGCCAGCACCCTCATCGCGATGGCGATCAACCTCTCCAACATGACCGACCCCCTGCTGATCGGGATGGGCATCGGGCTGTTGCTGCTGGGTCTGGGCGTCCTCTTCGAGGCGATTCGGGCCATCCGCCGGCTCTGATATCCTGTGCCCGATGGACGAGGGGCCCCGCGATCAGGATGCGCCCGGCGCCTCCATCGTGTGGGAAGCCGGCACGATGATGGGTCGGCGCTACGCGCTGGAACGCCTCCTGGGACGCGGCGCCAACGGTCACGTGTGGCTCGCCCGCGACGAGCTGCTGGGCAAGTCGGTCGCCCTCAAGGCGCTCGATCCCCAGCTCGCCAAGAATCGGGACACGGTCCGCCGGTTCCTCCGCGAGGTCGCGCTCGCCCATGCCGTCACGCACCCGCACGTGGTGCGGATCTACGACACCGGTGAAGAAGGAGGGTTGCCGTTCTTCACGATGGAGTACATCCAAGGACAAACGCTCCAGGAGCGTCTGGACGGCGACGAGGAGCGATTGGGCTTCAAAGCGCTGCGGCGGATCGCGCTGGCGGTGCTCGATGGGCTGGAGTCGGCGCACCAGGTCGGGGTGATTCACCGCGACCTCAAGCCGGGCAACGTGATGCTCACCCACCGCGGCGCGATCGTGATGGACTTTGGCGTCGCCGGCATCGAAGACGCACCTCGCGGAGACCCGAGCGCAAGCTCCGTGCTCGCACTGGTCCGCACCGAGGCAGGGACCATCTTCGGATCGCCAGCATACATGGCACCCGAGCTATGGGAGGGACAGAGCGCCTCGGTGCGCTCCGATCTGTTCGCGTTCGGCGTCATGCTCTACCAGATGATCACCGGTCGCTTGCCGTGGTCCGCAAAGACGCCGGCGGGATACCTTCAGGCGCTGGCCTCGACCCGTCCCCCGCCAATTCGAGCCTTGCGCCGGGACACGCCGTGGCCGCTGCTTCGGTTGTGCATGCGATGCCTCAGCCCTGCGCCGCACGAGCGTCCGCCCTCTGCCGCCGCTGCGCTGGACCTTCTCAGCCCCCTGCGAAGCGCGAGACGACGACGACTCGCCCTGCTCGGCGCAGGCGCGGTCGGCTTGATCGGCGCTGCGGCGTTGTGGCAAACACCGTGGGCCGAGCGCAGCCGCGGCCTGCCGGATGCACAGAGCCGGATGGACCTCGACGTCGCAGTGCGCATGTTCGACGCGGGGGACGATGCCGCCGCCCTGCGGGTCATGGACCGGCTCGCGACCGTGGCACCTCACAGTGCAGCGCTCGTGTTCTGGAGGGCCACGGTTTACGACGCCCTCGGCGACGCCGCCGGCCGTGCTGCAGCGTGTGGAATCGAGGGCCACCTCGACGGCGACCGGACCTGGCGTCGCCGTGCAGATATGGCTTGTGGGGACAGGTTCGAACTCGACGTGACCGGCCCCCAGGACGCGAAGGAGCTGCTCCCGCTGTGGGTGGACCGTACGCTCGTCCCAACGTTGTACGCAGCGGATGCATCCACCCGCGAGCGCGCCCTCGAGGCCCTTGCGCTGCTCGAGCGCGTTGAGGAGGATGAGAAATCCGGACCCCTGCAGCACCGAGGACAGCGCGCCCGCATCGATCTGGCCCTCAGCCTCGGGCGGATCGACGAAGCCCAGCAACACCTCGCAGCCCGCGTCGACGCCCAGCCGCACGTCCCGCTGTACGCACGTCATCTGGCGTGGCTGGCCTCCAGGCGCGGGCAACACGATCGCGCCCTCGCGCTCGCGCTGCGGGTTCGCGCCCTCGATCCGACCGCGAGCCTTGCGCTGGAGATGGATGCCGGTCGGATGCGTTCCGCCTGGTCGAGCATCGAAGCGCTGGGCGAGAACCACCCCCACGCCGCCCACCTACGGAACCTGTGGTGCGGGCTCGCGTGGAAGTTTGGCGTCGTTGCGCCCCCCGCCGCCTGCACCGATCTCCCGCCTGGCTTTGCGCACGCGCTGTGGAGCGACACGCCGGGCGGCCTGGCCCGCATCGCCACCGACCCCTGCCCCGAAACAGAGGCGCCGGCGGCCGTCCTCATGCTCGCCCCATGGGGATTCGAGACGACCCCAACCGAGGCAATCTTGCGTGGCGCGCTCTGCCGCGCCGACGCCGGAGACCCCGAAGCACTCGGGCACGCGCGTGAGCACGTCAGCCGCCTGCTCTCGGCGACTCCAGACGATCCGTGGGTGAGCGTGTTGGCGGCCGACGTCTCGCAACGCTCCGGCGACGCGCCCTCCGCCCATGCGTACCGCGTAGCCGCTGCCCAGCGCTGGCGAGACGCCGACGCCGACCTCCCCGTGGTCGCAACACTGCGGCGGACGCTCGAAACGGCTCCCGCGGGTCCTCGCGCGGCTGAGATGGCCCCTGCGCCGGCTGTGAAGCGTGCCCCCTACGCACCGTGAGCATCGTCGCTCGAGTCCGGCGCGCGGTTCCGCGGGAACGGCGAAGACCCAACCCTCAGTCGGACTCCGCGAGGACCGACCGCAGCAACTGCTTGAGGTGCGCTTCGTCGGCCGGGGCCGGATGGTTCGAGAACTCGCTCATCCGCTTGCGCAACAGCTTGCGAGCCCGCTCGAGACGTGTCCGCAGGGTGCTCGCGGAGACCTCCATCCCGCGCGCGAGTTCGGCCACGGGAAGCTCGTCCCAATAGACCATGAGCAGAAGCCCTTGCGGCTGGCGGGGGAGACTCGCCAGGGCTCGCAGCACGAGGGTGTGTTGCTGGGTGCGCGCGACCAGAGTCGACATTCGAGTTCCGTGGGGCTCCTCGAACTCCAAGCGCGGGTCGTCGCGCAAGGAGGACCGCAGGTGCATGGCCAGCTGCCGACGAGCGATCCCCATGAGGTAGCTTCGAAATGCCTCCGGGTCGCGGATCTCGTGCGCGCGTTCGATGCAGGCGATGAAGGGCCGCTGCACGAGGTCGTCCGCGACCCAACTCGCGTTGAGCTCGAAGTAACGCAGAATCGAAGCGTAGTGGCGCCGAAGCAGCTGCTCGCCTGCGCCACGATCACCGGCCCGCCAACGCTCGAAGAGCTCAGGGTCGATCGGACCCAACGTCACCACCGAACGCTACCACGGGCCACAGCGCCCAGCGGAGACTCGACATCGCGAGACCTCCTGCGGCGACGCGCGACCACGGCGTAGCGGGCGATCCCGGCGACGAGCAGACTGATCCCGACCGACACGAGGACGGTCCCGGCCACGGAGAGTCCTCGGACGCGCTTTTCGCGGGCCTCGTAGTCGGCTTCGGGCGCCGGCTGGGGGCGTGCGGCTCGATATCCCGCACCCAGGAGGGCGGACCCCAAAACCGCAGAGCCTCCTCCCACTGCGACGAGCGAGCCCCCCCAGGGATCGGCCACCACGGGC
>CAYGTG010000291.1:0-8424 GCA_964352485.1 uncultured Nannocystaceae bacterium
TGCGCTGGACGGCATCGAGGGCGAAGGGTGGGCGCAGGAGATATCGGCACACCCGGCCGCGGATGGGTCTTCGGAAACACCGCGCAGGCGGACTGGCTCGGTTGGATCTCGCAGGGTGACCAAGAGTGCGGCATCGCTTGCACCTTGCCCCAAGGGCACCCGTGTTTCGGTGGTGACACCTTCTGCTTCGGTGGTCCTGCCGAATCCCAATGCACCTTCTGCGGAGGCGGCGACTACTCCCCGGAAGAGTGCGGTGAGTTCGTCGAGTCCTGTTGGGGCCCCGACGGAGGCAACGGCGACGGTGGGGCCGACACCGGAAGCGGGGGAGCTGCCGATACTGGCAGCGAGGGCGGAGCCGTCGACGACAGCGGCGGACAGGGAGCCGGCCAATCGGCCCCCGACGACAGCATCTTCACCAGCAACCCCGACGTCACCTTCGGAACGACGCAGGAGGTCCTCGACCTCTTCGGCGACTCCGCGCCACCCAACCTCGTCGCCGAAGACATCTGCGCGGTCTGGGATCCCCATACCGCCGTGAACGACTGGTTCGGAGACTCCCTCTTGAAAAAGGAAGCCCTGCAGCAGACTCTGAGCAACGCCGAAATGTTCCTCGGCTACTGCGACCATCTCAAGCTCGAGATGGTCGACGACGGGATCAAGCTCCTCACTTTCAAGCCCAGGGGCCTTCCCGATGAGCTCGGCTTCGACGAAGGAGACATCATCCTCAGCCTCAACGGGGTTCCCGCCACGGATCCCCTGGCCCTCCAAAGCGAGGTCGTCGAGCTTTCGCACGCAAGCCCAGGCCTTGCGGTGATCAAATACCGCCGTAGCGGTACCATCCGCACTCGTCGGGTTCGCGTGGAGTAGCATCATGCGGTCGTTCCCCATCCTTCTCCTCGCAACGGCATGCATCGTCTCCTGCGCCGAGGAAGACTTGCTCCCCGTTTTTGGTGAGCGGGTCTGGGACGGGGAACACCTCGAGGTTTGGGCCACTGAGGATGCGCGCATCTGCGGTGGCTCCCACCAAGCGCTCGACCACCACGCCCAGCAGGTCAGTGAGTACGTCAACCCGTTTGGTCTCTCTTCCAACACCGAGCGGTACCGCTACTATTGGCTCTCGCCAGAAGAATACGAGGAATACGACCCCTGCCCAAACGCCGGTGGTGGCTGCTTCCGCGGTGCCACAGCTGTCTACGCCTCCCGATACAGCTCGCACGAAATCGTCCATGCCGAGTTCGCGCGCGGTCATCATTCCTTCGTCGACGAAGGTCTCGCCGTGATGCTCGGGGACTTCGGCCTTGGAGAGATCATCGAGACGACCAGCATCCCGGATATCATCGACGATACCCAGGGCCAGTCACTCGACAACGAGCACTACGGATCAGCTGGAAAGTTCGTCCGTGCGATGGAGACACTCCAACCCGAGGAGTTTCTTCCTCCGCTGTTGGAGACCGAACGCTCGGATGACTTCGGGCGTTTTTCGACCACCGTCACCCGTGGCGACGTTGATCTCGACGCTGCCATCACACTCAACGAGAGCGAGAGCGAGTGCCGGCTCGAGGCCTTCCGCCTCGCCGTCTCTGAGTGCAGCCTTGCTCCCGTCCCGTGGGACAACGAAGACGAGTGGAACACATCAGGAGTACTCGACTGCGCCTCCGAAGACACCGTGGGCCCTGACGCCAGCGGTGCCATTTGGACCATCCGCAGCTTCGATATCGTCGAACGCGGAACGTACACCGTCACCGCAATCACGGAAGGTTTCGGAGTTCTCGCCGGCTGCGACACGCCCTGGTGTGGCTCCGCGTTTACCGGCGCCTTCAAGCCTCCTGGGTGGTTACTCCTGGTCTCGACCGTCCCCAGCGCAGTCGAAATGGAGCCTGGCCGTTATTGGATCCGAGTCGAACACGAGATCGAGCAGGACCCCGCCCCCTTCAGCCTCTCCGTTGTTCGCGATCGCGATGAGTAGTCGTCGCCTGCCTCCACCGGATGCACATGGCGGAGAACACGCCCCACGGCTGGATCTGTCCTTCGGCGCGGCCGGCCCTTGCCCTCGGCTCCTTGGACCGCGACCATTCGGGCATGGCCCGGGACCACACGATCCAGACACGCGACCACATCGTTCGGCTCGCGTACTACAGCGGGCACAAGAGCTACGAGCCGATCTGGGAGCACCCCGCGAACGCCCCGCTGCGCGAGCAGCGACCAGACCCCGGGGTGCTCGGCATTGGCGATCAGGTGCACGTCCCCGACGCACCGCCCTGGCGGTTCGAGCGGCTGCCGACGCGCCGCGAGCACCAGCTCGTCCTCGACCTTCCTCATCCCCACGTCCGGCTGCGCCTGCTTCGGGCTGGGTTCGTGCCCTTTGGGGGCGTCGCTGTCCGCGACCGTTTCGACGACGAGCTTCAGACCGCCACGCCCGACGGTGACGGACAGTTCGAGCTCGAGCTCGGACCGGACACGGTGTTCGTGACGCTCGGCGCAGAGCTGCAGGAAGTCGAGCTGGACGTCGCTGCACTACAGCCGCTCGACACCTTGGCCGGCGTCCATGCGCGACTCGAGAATCTGGGCTACGAACCGGGTTCCTTGGGTCCCACGGGCCCCGACGACGCCTATGGCTTCCGCATGGCCGTCGAGGAGTTTCAGTGCGACCACGGCCAGGTCGTCGACGGCGTCGTGGGTCCCAACACGCTCGCGATGCTTGCGGGGGTCCACGGTGCGTAGGTGCAACGCGTTCGTGCTGGTGTGGTTGACGGCATGCCCCGCCTCCCCGGAGGACCGCAATGACGCCAATGCCGCAGCACAAGGATCGTACTTCGAAAACCTCGTCCAGACCGCATTCGTCCACGTTCTTGCTGAGGGTCTCCAGGAACAAGACGACGAGATCAAGGCCCACGCGGAGCACGTCCGAGAGAGCGACGCATGCCCTCCTCTGCGGGTCACGATCGACGGGGCCGAAGTCGACTTTCCGTATGCCTATGCCTCCGTGGATGAGGACGACGGTTCTTTGAAGATCTCCCTCCTCGACGGGGACATCGTCTCCTGCAATGGAATTCGGCTCCCGACGGTGGGCCGCAACCGCGGGCTCATTTCGTTCCGTGAGGCCTACGCTTCCGACGAGAACTGGGCTCGCCCGGAGTCGGTGATCGTCGAGGAAATCGAGCTCGACTACCTTCCCCGTCGACAACGTTTCCGGTCATTCGGCTGGAGAGGCGGAAGGATTCTCTTCCATGAACAGCCGCCAGAATCCCAGCCCGTCTTGCTCTCGGAGTCGGTTTCGGGCGACACGGTCGAGGCGTGCCTCCCGCAACTGCGGGTCGAGAACACGCTTTGGAAGGGGAAAGACGACCTTCGCGGAAACCGCACCACGATGACCATCGAGGGAACGGTGCGCGCCAAGATGTGCGGCTCGAGGATCACCAACGATGCCTGGCATGCTGGAAATCTAGAGTGTGACCCATACTACGCCGAAGAAGCAGGCGCCCCCATCGAACTCGACCTGTTCGTCGACCACGAGCAAGAGTTCGGACTCATCGGATTCCGTCAAGACACTGCCGCAACATGCGAATCTTTGACATCTCATGGCATGCCATTCATCTCGACGAAGATCCTCTTCGAGGTGTCGGACGATCCAGACGTCGGTATCGCCAGCACCAACACCAGCGATGACGGTGCGGACGTCTCCAACAGTTTCTTCGGGAACTCGATCTCGCCGCTCGGTCCCCGCGCAGAACGTAGTATGTGCCTGCACCGGCCGCTCTACTGGTACCGCGAGGGCCGCGTCGGCTTCGTGCACGGGACCCTAGTTCCTAAGAGATGCTCCAGTCGCAGCGAGGCCGATCCGGCTGAGCAACTGGAGGCCCAAGGTGCGTAGGGCCATCTTTGCTGCGTCGCTCCTTCTTGGCTGCCCAGCCGAGAAGCTGGGCCCTGGAGCGGCTGCCGACGACGCTCGCTACGAGATCGACTCGTATTTCGGCCAGTTCCTCCTCCACGGGATGTACGCCGCGACGAAGCCCGAGTATGAGGCCAACCTCGCGAAGGAAGAAGCCCAGATCAAGTCCGTACGGGAACCCGGGGGCCCGGCGCTTGAGATCACCATCGACGGCGAGCAGATCGAGTTCCCGTACGCCTTCGCCGTCATCGACGAGGAGACGCAGCAGCTCAGGGTCACCGTGCGAGACCAGGATGTCATGACGTGCAACGGCGCCCGGCTCCCAGACGGCTGGATGCGTGTGAGTATGTATTCCGACGATGACGACTGGGGCCCCCCGAAGTCTGTCAAGGCGGAGGCGATCGAGCTCGGCTACCACATCGAGACCGGTAACTTCACCAGCATGCGCTGGCGCTCCGGGTTCGGACGTGTCCACCCCGTGATGGTCTCGGACAGTCTGAGCGGCGATACGGTCAAGGTCTGCATTCCCGAACAGCACGCCATCACAGTCGATGCCGAGTCCGAGGACGCTCCCCAGCAGACGCTCACCGTGAAGGGCCTGATTCGAGCACAGCAATGCGGCACCGCTTCCAGCATTGCCGATTGGCATGCGGGGAAAGTCGAGTGCGATGGCTTCAATGCTCAGGAAGCGGGCGTTTCTCTCGACGTCGACATCTTCGTCGACGACGAGACGGCGCATGGAGTCGTGGGTTATCGAAGTTCCGATGGCATCACCTGCGAAGACCTCGCAGCTCACCCCAAGCCACTCTTCTCCGCCGAGAAGTGGGTCGTAAGCGACGACGACGAAAAGCCACATGGCCGCGCGAGCAGCTTCTCGACGAACGCGGGCCACCGTATCCACGGCGAGCTGGCCGGAACCATCGTGTCTCCCGTGGAACCCAACACCGGTGGAAGTCTCTGCCTCCACCACCCGCTCTACTGGTACGAGGAGGGACGGTTCGGCTTCGTGCGTGGAAAGCTCGCCCCTAAGAACTGCGCATCGCCCTAGTCGCCAAAGTACTCTCGGAATGTGGCGGCACTGAGCGCGAAGTACCGGCGCTTCAGTTCCTTGGCTTCGACCAGCTCGACCTCGATCGGGTCGAACGGTTCCTGGCCTTTCCACTCGGCGCTCAGAGACAAGGTGATCGGCCCGACCTTTCCCTCGATGTAGAGTCCGAAGACCTCCGCCTCCGGGTCGAAGATGACGCCGAGCGTGGGAGACGCCCCGAGCGAGATAGCGAACTCCCCAGAGACATCATACTCTTCGTGCCCGATCTTCCCGCTGTATGTGTTGACCTGGGAACCTTCGAACTCCATCTTCCCGGGCCCATCGGGTCCGATCCGAAGTGACCCGTCGGGCGAGTCGACGACCACTCGCTGTGTGCCTCCGAACGTCAGCTCCACCTCACCGGCAGCTTCGACCGACTCCACGATGTCTCGCAGCCACTTCGGTGCTTTCTCGTAGATCGATTTCAGCTTCTTCAGCTTGAACAGCGCCGGGATCGACAGCTCGAGCTTGCCCCCTACCTCGATAAGGGGCTCGCCGCTCAACTCGAAGACGAAGTGTGGGAATGCCCGGAAATCGGGATCCCCAGCGCCCCCTGTGTCGAACGGTGCCTCCTCCCAGGCGATGCGCATCAAACCCGATGTCGTTCCCTTGTCGAACGCCTTCACGCCCAGCTCGTCGATCCCCGGGACGAGTTTGTCGATGACGTTGTTCCAAACCCACAGAGCCGGCCCGATGGTGTTGCGCAACGGCCTGCGGATCTTCTCGAAGTCCAGCTTCCACTCGTCCGGGGGGTAGGCCCGTATGGTGCATTCGTGCTCCTTCCCGAGGTGGGACCCGCGGACCTCATACTCCCGGGGCTTAGCCCGATACACCGACATCAAGCCCACCTTCGCCAACTTCGGCGCTTCCACGTCGAACGTGGTCGATCCGGAGGGCGCCTCCCCTTCGATGGAATCGGACTTCGTGCTCCACGTGATCGGCAGGTGTGGCGGCTCGGAATGCACGTGAATCGTGTCCGCGCCGCCGTGGGCGACGACCTCGAAAATGTCGGGTCCGGAACCGTAGCCGAGGTTGAACCGGTTGGTTCGTTCGCTCTCGGGCGCGTGCCCGCAGGTCAGGTGCATCTCCCAGTCGGAGGGCCCGGGACCCGGCGGGCGGATGGGGGGAGGATCGTCGTCGTCGTCCTCCTCCTCCTCCTCCTCGTCCTCCTCCTCCTCCTCCTCGTCCTCATCCGGCGGCCGCGGCTTCACCGGGTTCACGAGCTCGCATGCAGTCGCCCGCGCAAGGCGCTCGTAGAAGCGGCAGGCGAAGAGCTTTTCGGACGCTTCGTACGGTGGCTCCGGTTCCCCGCGTGCGATCTCTGGCCAGTACTGCACGAACCCGGACAAGGGCGGTTGCCGTCGGGACTCGGCGTCGGACCAGAAGCGCTTCGGACAGGCGTCGTGGCCCTCCCCTGCCACCGGGCATGGCCACCAGTCACCGACCCGCGTGCCCGGCTCGAAGAAGTAGGCGAGCACGCGGCGATTGGCCGCGTGGATCCGGCGGTGGTCGCCCTCGACCAGGCGATGGACGTCGGCCACGGCGATGCGCACCACGGGGTTGAACTCGGGCAGGACTGGATCGCGGCGAGCCCGTCCTCCAAGTAGTCGAACGGCTCAAGGCGGCGTCCCGAGCCGAGGTAGTCGAAGTGTGCGCGGACAGCTTCTGTCGTCGTCGGACCGAAGCCCTCCTCGTTGGGGTCGAGCACGTCGTAGCTGCGCAGCAGGACCTTCAGGGAGGCGAGTGCCTCCGGGTCGCTTGCGAAGAGATCGTGCCACATGTCCGGGTCGCCATTGAGGACCGCGTAGACCGCTGTCGCCCGCTCGGCAGCCAAGGTGTGGTTGTAGGCGTCGTCCCCGGTGGGGTCGGCGTGCCCGAACAGCGCGATCGGGGCCCGAGGGAAGCGTTCGCGGATCGCCCAGAACGCCTCGAACTCGTCCTTGGCTTCCCGGCCGATGAGCTTGTGGTCGAAGCGAAACACCCCGTCTCCGAGGCGCCAGCACGCGACGGGCCGAAGCGGCATCCGGATGGTGTTGTAGGTGTCCGGAAGCACCGCAACCGAGACCTTCCGCTTGCCGTCATCACGTCGCTTCATCCTTTACCGTCCTTGGTGACAACCTCGACCGACCAGACGTCGGACTCTTCGAGCCCCGCTGCGAGGAAGGAGTCTCCGCGCTTGGGCTGGGCGGGGACACCTTCGACCGAGGGCCGAAGGTGCTTCAGCGGGCGACCCCTTCGATCGACGAGTTCGACCTTCATCCAGCAGGGTTCATGGACGCCTGGAGGGAGATGAGCGTCATCATCGACCTCCGGGGTCGCAGGAGACGGCTCGGCGTTCCAGCGCAGCGTGACCGTGTGGAGCTCATCGGAGGGGAGAGCGTCTAGACGAGCGCGGGCCTGCTCGTCTCCTCGGGTGGAGACCTCGGTCGAGGCGTGGTCCGTCACGTCGATGCCCAGGAACGGTAGCGGGCGTCCCCGGGAGTCGACTGCCCGCACCGCGATCCACGAACGAACGAACCTCCCGCTCGGCATCCGGCCGCTCGGCAGGGAGGAGGTCGACGAGGTTCGTGACCTGGGGAGGATCGAAGACGGGGACCCGAGGCTTGGTCTTCAAGGCGACGAGCGCCTTGGCGGCAAGTCCCGAAGCGAGCCACTCTTCGAGCTCCTCCAGTGAAGCCGAGGGACGGCCGAGACCTTGGCGGATCTGCTCGACGTTGTGCGGATCGGCGAGGAGGCGCTGGGCGAGCTCGCGGCCCTGGGCTTCGGATTCGATTCTGAGGCGGTGCTTCCAGCTGACGAGGTACCCGTAGCCACTCGCGGTCTTCAGACGCTTCGGGTCGCTGAGCACGCGGGCATTTGTGCACGCTGTGAGCGGGAAGGCAAGAGTGCCGGAGCAGCACAGACAGGGTGAATCGAAACTCAAGGCACGCGACGGCCTCGGGGCCACAGCGCGCGAGGTTCGGATATCCGCGCGAGGCAAGGCTGCGCTCCCACTGAGGCCGTCCGAACCCTGGTAGATTCGTCGCGCATGCTCTCCTCGGTCCCTCTCAAGGCTCTTCGAGGCCCTCACAGTCCTGTGGCCGGGGAAGGGCTTCCCCTCACCGTGACCGGGAAGCGTGAAGCATGAGCGGGCCGGTCCTGGGCGCCGAGCAGCTGCGCGAGCGCATCGACAAGCTGTTCGCCCACGAGCGCAGCAAACACCGCCCGATCCCCCGCTGCCTGGCCGCCCTGCAAGGCGAGGCCCTGGCCCAGCGGATCACCACCAAGGCCGTGGGTGAGGTCGAGGTGATCCCCGTGCGCAGCGAGCTCGAGCTGCGCGGGCACCTGCCGCCCTTGCACGACACCCACCACACCGCCTTCGTCCTGGGCTGGCCAACCCGCGAGCTGCCCGTCGACATCGCCGGCCGCTTCGTCCGCGTTTAAGGGGACCTCTATCTATATCCAATTG
>CAYGTG010000292.1:0-8418 GCA_964352485.1 uncultured Nannocystaceae bacterium
GCCTTGCATTGATTCGGTTCCTGATCCAAGGGACGGGACTCGGGCTGCTCGTGTTCGTTGCGCGCCCGGTGCTGCGGCGCCTCGATGCGTCGACGCGCTTCGCGATCCTGTTCGCGGCGCTGCTGTGCGCGCCGGCGCTGGTGCTTTGGAACCTCGCGCAGCTCGTCACGACACAGACAACCTCCGCCGCGCTCGCCCCACCACCTCGCTGGACCGAGCTCGTGTTCCACGGCTGGCTCTTGGGGGTGGCGCTGTCGAGCTTTCGCACCGGCTATGAGCTCCGCGGACTGCAGCGGCTCCGCGCGACGGGCCTGCCGCTGCGCAGCCTTCACGCCCGACTGGCAACGCTCGCGCAGCGCCTGGGCGTACGCCGAGCGGTGGCGCTGGTCGAGTCCCCCGTCGTCACGGCACCGATCGTCATCGGCTGGCTGCGCCCGATGATCATGCTGCCGCTGGGGCTGGCCACGTCGATGCCGGCGGACTGGCTCGACGCGATCTTGGCCCACGAACTCGCGCACCTGCGTCGCCACGACTTGGCGCTGCGACTGCTGCAGCGGATCGTCGAGATCCTATTCTTCTTCCACCCGGTCGTGTGGTGGCTTTCGAGGCAGCTCGACGACGCCCGCGAAGAGGCCTGCGACGACGTGGTCGTCGATACGCTCCGCGACCCCCTCGCCTATGCCCGAGCTCTGACCGAGCTCGAGGCGATGCAACACCCGACCCCGGCCGCTCTGGCGGCGGGCGCAACCGAAGGCCAACTCATGCAACGCATCCAACACATCCTCCGCCGCTCCAAGAACGCTCCACGTGCCAGCCATCGCTGGTGGCAAGCCCTCACCGTCGTCGCCACCATGAGCGTGGCCGGCTACGCCGTCGCCCAGGTGGCGCAAGAGCCCGCGGGCGAGTCTGACGACGCAGCCATCGCCATTCGCTGGATGCCGGAGTCGGTCGCGGCCCACGAAGCGGCGATCGTGGGGGCCGCGAACCGTCACGACCTGAACCCGGACCTGGTCGCGATCGTCGTCCTGCTGGAATCGCGGGGAAATCCCAAGGCCAAGAGCCCCACGGGCGCCCGCGGGCTCATGCAGCTGATGCCGAAGACCGCGGAGACGATCGCTTCGCAGCGAGGTTTGGCGGACCACGCTGAGGAGCGACTCGACGAGCCTGCGTACAACCTCGATCTTGGGGCGTGGTACCTGGGCCAGCAACTGGAGCGGTTCCGGAAGCTCGTCGACACGGAGGCCGAGGCGGTGGCTTGGGCTGCGGCCGCGTACAACGGCGGGCCGAGTGCAGCTGCGGCCGCGCTGCGCGGGGAGGCCGAGCTGAGTGACGAGACGACCCGGTATCAGGCGATGACGCGCACGCTGTGGGCGGAGCGACGGGCGGCGACGTCTTCGGTGGTGAAGTAGGACGCCGCCAGGCCGGTGGGTCGTCGTCGACTCAGAATCGAACTGCGACGCCTGCGGTTGGGCCGCCCAAGGGAACAGCACCGACCCAACGCTGATCGTAGCCCGCGTAGAGCTCGGCCCGGCCCAAGGTCACCCCGGCCGTCGCCCGCAGCTGCACCATCGGGACGCCGAAGGTCGAGTGCAGCGCCGCCCGCCCGCGGAGTACGAGAGGCCTGATGGGGAACACGTCGAACGCCGCGCCCCAGCCCAGCCACGGAACGACAAGCGGCTCGCTCCCGTCTGGCCGTCCGTCTTCGAACATGACGCTGAGCACGGGTGCCACCCGAATCGCAATGACCGGGGACGGTGCGAACTGAGCCCCGAGCTCGAACGAGATGAAGTGCAGCCGGTCGCGAACAGAACCGGCAACCTCCACGTCACCATCGAGTCGCGGCGTTGGACCTTCGAGCATGAGGTCGTAGTTGCCCTGCATGTAGAGCCACGACTGCGCCGCACGAATCTCTGCCGACCCGCGCCAGACGTCCTCGTACAGGTACGCGCCCTCCGCCTGGATGTGGAACCCGAGTTCCTTGGTGCCCTCAGTCGCCGGTCCGGACTCGGGCGTGCGGACGACGTAGCCCCGCCGATTGCCGGCGTAGGGATACAGGAGGAAACGCGTGCTCTTGCCGTCCTCATCGAGGTCGATCGATGTCGACTCCCCGGTGTGGTCCGAGGCGTCGTCGTCGCCAAAGTCCCAAGTCCCACTCGAACCGGTCACCTCCCCCCTCGCAGCTTTGAGCCGGTCGCCCGCCCAAGCCTGCGCGGGGAGACCGACGAGAATGATGAAGATGCTGAGCCACCACGTTCGCACAACGGAGTTCAATGCACGGATTGTTCCTATCGTGATTCTGGAGGCTTCGGTCGAGGACGGCACGGCGCGGCGTGTGGCTGGGCGCAGCAGTGTTGTGTCTAGACCACACCTGCGACCCGCGACGTCCCCGCCCGCCGGGCAGTCGGCGGTCTATCCGCGTCGCCGTCGCAACCACAGCAGCGGAATCAGACCCAGGCTCAGCCAGCCCGTCGAGCCGCCCATCGAGCATCCACCGCCTCCGCCCGACGCGGACGGACCCGCGTCGGTGTCCGTGCCCGCGACAGCGGTGGTCCCTGCCGGACCGCTGTCGTCGTCGCCGCTCTCGGCCGTGCCCGTATCCCCGGAGCCCCCGGATGGCACCTCGTCGGGTACCCGGCACTCGCCCGCGATGCACAACAACCCGGCGTCACACGGTGCGTTCTCATCGACGGCTCCATCGCAGTCGTCGTCGAGCAGGTTGCAGACCTCTTCGATCGGATCACCGGGAATGCAGGCGGCGACATCGCAGGTGCTCGACTCGCGGCGACACCAGCCCACGCCACACGTGGGACGAACCCGTTCGTCGACCCGGCCGTCGCAGTTGTCGTCGAAGAGGTTGCACAGCTCCTCAGCCCCGGGATTACGCGTTTCGTCCTCCGGAGCGCAGTCCCCTGGGTCCGCGGCCCAGCCCTCGGTCGGCACGCAACCCACAAAGGTCTCCCCGGTCTCTCGCTCGGCGGGGCTGTAGAACCCATCGCCGTCGCCGTCGGGATACTGCTCGACCGGGATGGCATCATCGTCGATGGCGTCGTTGCAGTCGTCATCGCGCAAGTTGCAGAACTCGACCGCGCCTGGGTAGGTCGTGTCTCGGTTGTCGTCGCAGTCATCCCCCGTGACCGCGTAGCCCTCCGGTGGTGCTCCGGCGCAGAACACCCGAGGCTGCGTCGCGCGGCCGTAGCCATCGCCATCGAAGTCGCGAAAGAACTCCTGCGGCTCGCAGCCGTACACCACGTCGAGATAGTGCTCGTCGCCCTGGTCACCGCCGGAGGACCCGTTGCCGTTGGCGACCACCGAGGACACGCCGAACCGGGTCGCCCCAGGAGCACCGGGAATGTCCCACTCGAACGTGAACGTGGCCTCGCCGCCGCCCATCGAACGCGGAGAGGTGTGGGTGAGACCGCTACCAACCGAAGCCATGCCCTGGCCGGATATCGCGGAGATCGATCCGCCCTCGACACCGATGAAGACCCCAGCAACGTTGCCCGACCCTTGAATCTCGACGTCGACCGTGACGGTGTCGCCCGGCTGCAGGTTGGCCGGCATCGTGAACAACGACGCGTTGTGGTCGCCGTTGCCGTGACAGCCGCTGCACGAGCCTCCCTGCGCTCCGCCCGAGTGCGCGTGCGCGGCAACGGGCGTCGCGAAGATACCGAGCGCGATCGCAAATCTGGCGGCTCCCCTCCGCATGCATACAGTGGAGCACGTTCCGGTTGAGATTTCTGCGTGCTTGCGTACCCCGGATGCGACCGCGGCGAACGCGGGATTTCCGGCGCGGTGCTACCGTCGCCGCGATGCGCGGAGCCATCGAAGCCGGGACCACAGGAGCATCTTCGCGACGCGTGGCCGCCCTGCCCCTGCTGTTCGCCCTGGCCTGCGGGGACGCCGACGGTGCGGGCGCCGCCGAGGCCGCGACGTCCGACACGGCGGCGAGCTCTGGGGGCACCGCGACCGGCGACGCGCCGGCGTCTTCGCACAGCAGCTCCTCTGGGCCCAGTTCGACCACCGCCAGCGCGGACAGCTCGTCGACCGGGGCGCCACAGGCTCCGCCGTACGAATCCCGCGGCCCTTACGGGGTCGGCCTACAGACGTCCACCGTCATGGCCGGGACCCGCGAGGTCGAAGTCACCGTGTGGTACCCGAGCGACTCGAACACCGGCAGCACTGCGTTGGTCGACCTCGTCCCCGAGGCGCAGCGGGACGTGCTGCAGGGGCTGATCGATGACGCCCCCGCCGAGTGTGTTCGCGCGTCGGCCGAAGGCACGCTCGACGCTGGCCTTGCAGAGGGCACGTTTCCGGTGGTCATGGTCTCGCACTGCTACTCCTGTCTGGGCCTGTCCTCGGGCTTCATCGCCGAACGTCTGGCCAGCCACGGCGTGATCGTCATCGGGCTCACGCATACGGGCGGCTCGCTGTTCGACGCGGTGGCCGGCAACCCCGGACCGCTCGATGGAGAGTTCCTGCAGACCCGCAGCGAAGACGTGATCAACACCCTCGAGGTGTTGTCCGAGAGCGGGGAGATGGCGGCCGCGATGGACACGAGCCGCCTCGGCATGTTCGGCCACAGCTTTGGCGCGACGACCACAGGGCTGGTGCTGCAAAACGACGACCGCTTCACCGCTGGGGTCGCCATTGCGGCGCCCATCCAAAACCCGCTGCTGCCCGGCGTCGACACGGCGCAGGTCGCCGAGCCGATGCTCTACCTGCTCATGGAAGAGGACAACAGCATCCTCGCCCTCGGTAACAACCTGCTGCGCAGCAACGCTATGGGGATGCCGGGCGGGTCATGGCTGGTCGAGATCGCCGACGCGGGACACTGGAGCCCGTCGGATCTGTGCGGCATCGTCGAGGACTTCATGCCCGGATGCGGCGACGACGTCCGTCAAACCGACGGCACCGCGTTTACCTATCTCAGCGCCGATGAGGGCCGCAACATCACCGCGGCGTACGTGACCGCGTTCTTCGCCCTTCACCTTCAAGACGACGCCGCCGCCGCCGACTACCTCAGCCACGGCGCGCCCGCAGACACCGTCACCGTCACTCGGTTTCCCGCCCGCTAGGACTCACCATGCCCAAGCCACACATGTGCTCCCCCGCCCTCTTCGCCAAAGACCTCACCGGTCAGACCTTCGTCGTCACCGGAGCGAACTCCGGCATCGGGCTGGTCACCGCGACTCAGCTCGCCTCGCAGGGCGCCACCGTCGTCATGGGATGCCGCCGAACCGAGGAAGGGGAGGCTCGCGCCGCAGAGATCCGGGAGCAGCACCGCAGCGCCAAGCTCGAGGTCTACGCGCTGGATCTCGCCAAGCTCGACTCCGTCCGCGCCTTTGCGAAGACCGTGCAGCAGAAGCACGACGCACTGCAGGGGCTCATCAACAACGCGGGGGTCATGAATACGCCGCAACAGAAGACCGCCGACGGTTTCGAGATGCAGATCGGCGTCAACCACTTGGGGCATTTTCTGCTCACCGAGTTGCTGCTGCCTGCGCTCAAGGCTGGCGCCCCGGCCCGCATCGTCATTGTGTCCAGCTGCTTTCACGACAAAGCGATGGGGCGCGAGGGCAAGATCGACCTCGACGACCTGTTCTTCGAGCGACGCGAGTACAACGGCTGGGAAGCGTATGCCCAGTCCAAGCTCGCCAACCTCCTCCACGCCCAGAGCCTCGCGAAGCGCCTGGAGGGCTCTGGCGTTACCGCGGTGAGCGTGCACCCCGGCTGGGTCCGCACCAACCTCGCGCGCCACAGCATGCCGGTCTGGGTACAGGACTACATCCTTCGCCCGGTGCTCGGTGTGATGGGGATGATCGAGCCCTGGCAAGGCGCCCAGACTTCACTGCACGCCGCTTTGGCCGACGAGGTCCCCGAGCACAGCGGCGAGTACTACAGCCAGCTCGGCGTCTACCGGGACAAGAGCTTCAACAAGGGTGGTTGGCCCATGGAGAGCCCAAACCCCGCCGCCAACGATGTCGCCACCGCGGACGCACTGTTCGAGAAGAGTCGGGCTCTCGTCGGTCTTGCCTAGCGGGGATTTGCTGCGGCGCACCATCGACGGTCTGACACCACACGTCGGTCCAGGTAGGACTCGCCCCCCTTGCGCGGCGAGCAGCGGGGGTGTGATCTTGTGCTGTGAATCGAGTTCTTTGGGGGAGTCTCGCGCTTCTGGTGACCGTCGCCGGGTGCGGGGAAGAGGACGATCCGGGCGTCGAGGCCATCGACTACGCGCAGCGAGAGCGCGACGCCATCTGTGACTACCGGGTGCGCTGCGGCTTCTCGACCGACACAGACGCGTGTCGAGGATCGGTCGAGCGCAGCCGCGCCACGATTCAAGCGATCGGCGGCATCGATTCGGAGCGAGTCGAGTACGACCCGCAAGCAGCGCTCGCGTACATCGAGCTGCTCGAAGAGGCTGGATGCGAGGCGACCCTCGCCAGCGCGAGAGCGTTGGCAGCGGCCAGAGCCGAGGTCCTGGTGGGCAGCGTCGCGGCAGGGGACTCCTGCTTCGCGGATACCGAGTGCGCGGGCGAGCAGGCGATCTGCGATCAGACCGGGTGTGGCGGTGGCCAGGTGTGCTGCGAAGGTACCTGTGCCGAGATCCAAACGCTCAGCCTCGGCTCGGCATGCCCACTGTTCCCGGTCGACGTCGACCGCCTCACGGCGTTCTGCGAAGACACGGCCTACTGCGCTCCGCCACCAGACGATGGCAGCGGTGAGCCCCCTGCCATGGGGACCTGCCAACCCAGAGCGGGCAACGGCGAGCCTTGCGATCGCAACGAGGCATGCCTCGACGGCCAGCGGTGCGCCATGGACCAGTGCTTCGTGCTCTCGACCGCCGGCCAACCGTGCAACCCCACCCTGACCACCGGGTCGTGCATTGAAGCCAACCAGGTCTGCGACATGGCATCGAGCACCTGCGTCGATGCACCCGGCGATGGACAGCCGTGCGTCTTCGGCCAGTGCATGCCCTACGCCTCGTGCGTGGAGGACGTCTGCGTTCGGAGGCCTGCGCAGGGCGAGTCTTGCGAGGGCACGCCGCCGTGCCAGGGGAGCCTGCAGTGCCGCGACAACATCTGCGAGCTCGAGACCGTCGTGTTCGTGTGTCTCGAAGGCGAGCCGCCCCCGCCCCCTGAAGGCGAGTGAGCGTGAGCATCTACGACTTCGAAGTCACGCGCCTGGACGGTGAGCCCTATCCGCTCCGTGAGCATCAGGGCCAGGTGCTGCTGGTCGTGAACACCGCGAGCCGGTGCGGCTTCACGCCTCAGTACGAGGGGCTGGAGTCGCTCCATCGCGAGTATGGCGAGCGCGGCCTCACCATCTTGGGTTTTCCGTGCAACCAGTTTGGGAAGCAGGAGCCTGGAAGTGCAGACGACATTCGATCCTTTTGCTCGGCCAGCTACGACGTCACGTTCGAGATGCACGCCAAGCTCGAGGTCAACGGACCCGGTGCCGACCCGCTGTACGAGCACCTCAAGACCGCCCAGCCGGGCCTGTTGGGCTCGACCCGGATCAAGTGGAATTTCACCAAGTTCTTGCTCGACCGTTCCGGGTCGGTCGTGAAGCGCTTCGCCCCGTTCGCGAAGCCCCAGCAGCTGCGCGGGGCTATCGAAGCGCTTCTGTAGTCGCGCCTCAGCCGACGTGATCTGCGATCTTGCCGCGGCCCCAGCCACACTGAGGGTTTGCGGCCGCAGCCGTCGCGAACAGCCACGACAAGAGCTCGGCCCCGCGATGCGCCGGGACCACGAGCTTGCGCGTGAAGAGCTTTCCCTCGAGCTTCACATGGACCCACATCCGCGGGTACATCTTGAAGAACAGCACCCGCGTGCTCTGCTCGGGCAGCGGCTCGAACTCGACCGCTCCATCGAGCGGCACTTCCACGTGTCTCACGCCCCCGGGCTGCGGCGTCCGGAGCTCGGCCGTCACGCTTGCGATCGTTTCGGGCCGCTGGAGCAGCGCCTTGGCGAACGCAGAACGATGCACTCGCTGACGTTTTCGCGACATGAAGAAGAAGATCGCGCTGAGCACCCCGAACATCCCCGCCAGGTACAGCGCCGGCAGCTTCGCGGACATCGGCTCGGTGCTCATGGCGAAGGCCGCCAGGAACACGACGACGAACGGGAGCGAGACCCACATCATGATCTTGCCCAGCTTGCTCTCGGTGCGGTCCAAGCCCACGAGCACAATCGGAGGCAAAATCTCTCCTGCGTAGCCACCCACGACTTCGATCGTGCGACTGTCCAACAGGCCTGTCGAGCTTATTTCGGGATCGTTGCCCCGCACCCCGGCCCGATGCGTTCCACGCTCGGCCGCACAGGTCTTTGCACGGCCCACAGACGACCCCGCGGCGCGCAGCGGCTAGAGCACATCTCATAACCTCGACGCGCCGACTCGCGAAGGATTTGGGGCCGA
>CAYGTG010000293.1:0-8391 GCA_964352485.1 uncultured Nannocystaceae bacterium
GTTCCGGGCTGGGGGACACTGGGACCGCCGGCGGCGGAGTCGTCACTTCGCTGCGGGGCGGCTGGGTCTTGGGCGCAGATTCCTCACCGCCCTTGGGGGTCGCATGACAGGCCACGCCCGTCGCCAAAACCATGCCCACAGCCGCACAACGTCGCCTCATCGAATCCAGGGTAGTACACCTGGCCATGTCTCGAATGGGCCCCAGCGACCGCGTCCCTGGGTGGCAGAGATTTTTCATCGAGTGTTGAAACAAATCGCGTCGGCCGGCAACCGCCCTGTGGTGAAGATCATCGACTTGGATCATGCCCTGCGGCCGATGGGCCTCCGCTGGAAGCGTCAACGGCTCGAGCGTCTGAGTTGCGTCGCGCTCCTGGCCCTGTGCACGTCGTGCGAGGGGTGTCAGGGGGACAGACCGGGTCTCAGACACAGCCCAAGCCTGACTCTCGACCGCTCGGAAGTCACGATGGCGTTCAATGAGCAAGTCACGCTCCGTCTGAGCGGGACCACGGAGTTCGACGCGGAGTGGGTCGTCGAGGTCAGCAACTTGCCCAGCGGCGTTCGCATGCAGAACGCGAACCCAGGGGTCATTCGGGGCGATGAGATCCAGGAGTTCCTGTTCTCGCCCGAAAGGAGCTTCGATGTCGACCTGCTGATCGAGTGTGATGAGGTGGGGCCGGGGGCCACGGCGGTCTTCGCGATCGCTCCCGCGAACGACCGTGGCCTCATCATCGGCATGAGTGACTCCGACTATGAGCAGCACGTCCTGCAGTCGCGAAAAGAGGTCTTCATCGAATGCTCCGAGGACGGCGACACCAGCAGCAGCACGACGGGCGAGCAGACGACCGGCGACCCCCCGAGCTCGACGACCGAAGACTCAACGACGGGGTCTACCGGTGAGACCGAGGGAGAGACCGAGGGCGGAGGGGACCCTCTGCAAGACGAGGAGGTCTTGCGCACAGGCGACCCCCTGGACGCGGGGGAAGTCGGCCGCATCCTCTCGTGGGGGATCGCAGACGAGGACTTCGTCAAGGCCCGGGTCGGCTGGGTCGAGGATGGTGCGGCCGTGGGAGAGAGCCTGGTGCGGTGGCGGGACTCCGACGCAACGACCGAAGTGTTGGCCTCGCCGGACGATCTGATCGCCCAGACCGGAAGCCCGGTTCTCAACTACTCGCTGTTCGACTCCGACGGCTTCGTGGCGATCGCAACCCAGGCTGGATGCGTGGGAATCTACGACGAAGGGTTTCAGTCGTCCTTGTGCCCTGACGACGCCATACTGGCTCCGGGCGCGCTGCTCTTCTTGCGTGGGCTCGCCAACGGAACGGCGCTGACGTACGTGGTGCGAAACGGCGGGGCGAGTCCGCGCTTCGAGCTGCTCGGTGTCGATGCGACCAACCCGTTGAGGACGTACCTGCAGCCCGGGGACGCGCCGACAGGATCAGCCCTCGCGGCCGTGCTTTCGATCGAGTCCCATGCCATCGCGCGGGATGCTGGCGCGCTCATGTACGTCGCGGGGAGAACGGAAACGGGAGACTCCGCGGCCGGCTTGGTGTGGTCCGATGGACTCGGGCCGGGGATCGTCGAAGCCGATCTCTCCACGGGTAGCATGGGACCCGGGGGGTTCTATCCGGGCCCAGGGCTGGGCCCGGAGGTACCCCTGGCCGGCGGACGGATGTTTCGCGGGGCGACGGTCAACGAGATGGGCGTGTACGCTTTCGCGTTCCTCCCGACCGATCAGGACGGCAACCTGGACCCATCCGCGGGCATCTACAGCATCGCGCCGGGCGAAGAGAACTTCACCCGTCACCACGATTTCAACGCCGAGATTTTCGATGGAGAGGACCTCACCACGATCGCAGTCGGTAGCGGCAGCCCTGCGTATCCTTCGATCTCGTTTGGACTCACCGCGGATCGCCGCATCGTGATGGTCGCCGAACTCGCCAACGGGAAGTCTGGAGTCTTCCGAGAGCGGGATCCCGAGGTGCTGATCGACATCGCAACGGTCGGAGCGGTCGTTGCCGACCAGGACGGCGTGCTCATCGATGGCGCGACGTTTGCCGACTTCGGCAGCCTGGTGATGGCGGACGACGGGTCGATCATGTTCACCGCGCGCATCGAGGGCCCCGACATCGAAGGAATCCTTGGGGTCGGCCTGTGGGGCCATGGCCCAGAGGACGACCTTGTGGCCAGCCGCCAGCTTGCGCAGTTTGGTCAGCCGCTTCCGGGCCGCGACGGTGTCACGATCGAGAGCATTCGGATCGCGGACCAGCTCGTCGTCCCAGACCAAGCCGGAACCGACGGACTATTCAAGTACCGCACGGTGTTCAACGTCACGGACAACGACCTCCAGGCCTACGGAAGCTCGGGCTCGAGCCAAGTCATCCGGCCTGGCGAGTGTCCCCAAGGGCTGGTTCACCTCCGCGGCGGGCAGGAAGACGTGTTGATGCTCAAGCGGCTTCGCCCCAGCTGCAAGTAGGGACGCCCGACTCCCTCGTTCTATGCAGTCTCGGGCGCGCGTTCAGCCGGGCTTGTCCACCACCACGCTGACGCTCTGGCGGCTGACGTTGCCCAGCTGGTCCGAGGCCTCGACCTCGAGCGTCCAGCGACCGGTGGGAAGGTTCAGGGAGAACGACCCTTGCGCTTCACTCGATCCGGGCGACCTCCATCCGAGCTCCGAAACCGAGAGCTGCCATCCGTACCCGGGGGTCTGGTCCGAGACCTCGACCTGGATATCCACGGCGGCGCGCGGCTCGATGCTGGAGGGGGCGTCGAGCTGGATGCGTGGCGGGTCGGGGTCCACGGGAGGGCTCCCGACCGCGGCGAGCAGTTCGGCGTAGCTGTCTTGCTGGCCCGGAGCTTTCACCGTGCAGCGCGGTTTCGACCCCGAATCCGCGAAGGCTCGAATCCAAGGTAACGCTCGCGCAGCCAGCTGTACAATCTCGCTCGGATGACGAACCTCAGCCGCCAACTGAAGCGCCTTCTCGCATCGGTTTCGTTCGTCGCCCTTGCCGCCGTCGCGGGCTGCGAGAGCCTGCAAGCAGAGCGCATCGCGTACATGCAGATGCAGGTGGCCGGCGACGGGTTCGTGCTTGCGGGCCACATTCCCGACGAGGTGACGGGCGAGCAGCGGCTCGGACGCGTTGCGCTGATGGACACGAAGGGGGTCATCGGGCACAAGCTCAGCGAGCGGACCGTGTTCGCGATCGAAGGGGTCACGCCCGAGGTCATTTGGATCACGCGTGAAACCGCCACGAGGACTCTGAGCGCCAACGCCACGCACTCCCTCACGGCCAAGCCGGGGATCGCAGAAGCCCTCGCGGCGCACCCGGTGCTGTCCAACACCTACGACGTCCTGGGCATGCACGAGGGAAAGCCGGTGCTCCAGGGCGCCAATCGGCGGCGCTACACCATCGATGCCCAGGGGGCGATCGAAGAGCTCGCGGGGTCTGCTGCTGTTGACAAAACCAGGCCGCCGACATCCGGGGGCAAGCGTGACCAGGTTCGGCTACGCCTGGAGCCCATCCCCAACAAGGGCGACGAGCGAGGTGTCAAGATCCACGCGGCGCTCGACAACCCGACCGCGTTCACAGACAGCCCCGCCGTGCTCGGCGCAGACTCCCCGGACTTGTTGGTGCAGAGCACCGCGTTCGCGAAGGGGTCTGTCTCGTCCCAGATCAGCCGCGTCGCGCCTTCGGGAGAAATCTTGTGGAGCGCGACGGTTGCGGAGTTGGCCGCCCCGGTGACGGTCGCGGACCCGAAGATCGAGCTGGTCGCGTTCACGCCGCTGGGTGACGCGGCGTGGCTGCTGATCCGGGCATCAAACAACACTCGGCATCAGCAGCAGGATTACTACGAGGTCGAGCACCGACTCGTCCGTCTCGAGGTGAGCACAGGGAAGGCCGCGGAGGCCCACACGGTGAAGGCCAAGTAGGAGCGTCCGGCCTTCAAACATCGGGAACGGACCTCACATCGCTTCCGAGAACAGGCCCCGCCTTCGTTGTCCACGATGGCTCACGCGCTGCATTCCACACCGCCACCCCTCGGCGGCAACCGCTCCTGTGGCGTCGCCAGCCGTCGAAGTGGATCGTCAATCGGGGCCGAAGCGGAAGTCCTTCCCCAAGACCGGTGCATGCGTCGATCGTGACGACGTCAGCCTGTATCCCTCGAACGGACACCTGGTGTGCCAAAAAGGGCACGAGGAATGTGCCGGCTACGCCCAGGTTGCGGTCTTGCATTGCACAGACGATGTCATCGAGGTTCTCGACGTGATGCACGTGGGAGTCGACCCCATGTCCTTCATCCGTGAGGAGCGCATCTTCGTGGCGCCGAACGACTCTTGGACCGAGGCGATGCCCTACACCAGTGAGCAGCACGGCTTCATCTCCGTCGACGTCATGGTGGACGGCGACGCGGTCTCACTCGAACCGCAGCCCTTTCGAGTCACGAATCCAGCCAAGGCCGAGGCCGAGCAAAGCTGCTACCGCAACGGCAACGAGTGGGTTCGTTGTCTAGGAATCGGTACCGACGCCTGCGTCTGCACCGGCGAGGGCGATGAGGACTGCGTCGACCCGATGAAGTGCTGACACGGCCTGCGTTGCTGTTCCTGCAACCGCGATGCCGAACGGAGTTCCCGGTGTTCGCAGCCACCGAAACTCCGGGGCCACGCCATCGATGCGCCCGCGAGGACCCATCGATGTCAGGTCGTCAATCCATCGGCTCGGGGATGCCGTGCATCCGCAACGGCGGGATGCGCGGTAACCTGTGCCCATCGAACGCCTCCACGTTCTCTTCATCTGCAGCCGCAACCAGTGGCGAAGCCCCACCGCCGAGCGTGTCTTCTCCAAGGACCCCCGCTTGTCGGTCCGCTCGCGTGGGCTTGCCAAGTCCGCGCGGCGGAAGCTCACCGCGTCCGATGTCGAGTGGGCACAGCTCATCGCGGTGATGGAGGACGCGCACGCCGATCGGCTTTGCGAGCACTTCCAGGTCGGTTCCACCGAGCTCGTCGTCCTCGATATCCCCGATGAGTACCGCGCGATGGATCCGGAGCTGATTCAGATGCTCCGCGATGGCATGGAGCCGATTCTGGACGCGCTTCTGTCCGGCGACCAGCCGTGATCGCTCGACCGTGATCGGCAGCGAGAACTCGACTCAAACGCAGCGGGCATCCAGCTCGCCATCGTTTTCGCAGCGACCGCCGACAGCAGCGCACGACACGGTAAACGACTTGTCGCCCATGCACGCGACCGCGGTGTCATCGTCTTCGCACTGGACGGAGCCGCCGCTGTTGTTGAAGGCATTGGATTCGCACTCCGGGGTGGGGACGGCACACCCGAAGTTGAAGTCCTCACATGCAACGTCGGGATGAACGAAGCTGCAGTCGGATGACATCGCGAGCCCGTCGGCGCAGGTGACCACGCTCGAGGGGCCGGCCAGCGCCGGTTTGCGAGCCTGTCCGCGTCCTCAATGTGCAGGAGGTCCGGCAGGTGGAGGCCGGTCTAGCGCCGCCGCTCACGGAACCGCGCACACGAGGTCGATCTCGTTGCGCAGCAATTCCTCGCCGTCGTTGATCCCGTCGCTGTCTGTATCGACCAGCATCGCGCCGATCTCGGAGATGATGAAGCCGTTGGTGATCACGCGTTCGCCGTGGGTCACCAGGATGGCTCCGGGTCCGCCGACCGGATCAGAGAAGCGACCGGCGATGAAGCCCGCGCCGTCGAGCACGAGTTGGTCGCCGTTGTCGCTGTAGATACCCGGGTAGACGATGGGCGCGAGGATCATCTCTGGTGAGGAGAACAGGTTGGCCGGGCTGTCGGGATCAGGGTGGATCGGAAGCGGTGGGTCGACCGACGCGGTCACGCTCACGTCCAGAGTGCTCGCCATCACCGGGTCGGCATCGAGGTTCCAAAAGCCGAAGATCAAGCGCCCGCCACCGTTCACCCACATGTCCAGGCGGGTCTGCGTCGCGAGTGGCACAGTGCCGAAGACGCTGGGCACGTCGAACACGATGGCGGCCAAGCCCCCCGCATCGAAGGCCGTATCGAACTCGGCGGCGGTGGTAACGACGATCGGGGTGTAGCCGAAGCTGGCGACCGCATCCTCCGGAGCGGTCGATCCTCCGCCCGAGCCGTTGAACACGAGCACCGTGGTCTCCATCGCCATGCAGCCGAGCGTGGCATCGCAGGTCTCGGTGGTGCAGGCCACCCCGTCGTCGCAGGCCGCGTCCTCGGGCACGGCCGAGCAGCCCGCCACCGGGTCGCAGGCGTCCGCAGTGCAGGCCACTCCGTCGTCGCAGGCCGCATCGTCCGGCGCCGCGGTGCAGCCGGCCTCGGCGTCGCAGGCGTCGACCGTGCACTCGACCCCGTCGTCGCACATCGCGTCCATTGGGGCGTTGTCGCAGCCCATCACGGCATCGCACGCGTCGGCCGTGCACTCGATGCCATCGTCACACAGCTCGTCCATCGCAGTGTTGACGCAGGCTCCGTCAACACAGGCATCCTCGGTGCAAGCGATGCCGTCATCGCAGTCCTGCGTGCAGCCGTCGGTGTCCGTGCCGCTGTCGTCCACGGTGCTGGTGGTGCTGCCGTCATCCGTGGTGCTGCCGTCATCCGTGGTGGGCGTGACCGGGCCCGAGCTGTCCGTGCCGGAGCCCGTACCTGTGCCCGGCCCCGTGGTCGTTGCATCCGCCGTCCCGGCGGGATCGGAGCATGCGGCAGTGGACGCGAGCAGTAGCAGCAAGGGACGAAGGGTCATGCCCTAGGGTATCCGATCTTGGCGTGCCCGATCGGGTCTCGATGGCACGCATGCGCGTCGCTTCGCACCATGCTCGCCTCAGCGTGCTCGGCCTGGCATTCACCCGGTCGGCGCTCGGACAGTCCAGCGCACAAGCGTCGGCGGTGACGAACTTTGCCGCTCAGGTGCGCTCGTCCCCGGCCGACGTCTTGCTAACATCCGCCTCATGCGGGTTCGACGACTTCGCCCTGGGGATCGCGACGCGGCGCGGTCCATGTTTGCTGCGCTCGCCGAGGCCTTTGAAGAAGACGTTGGCACGCTCGGCGATGCCTACGTCGACGGGTTGCTGCGCCGCGAAGACTTGTGGCTGATTGCGGCGTGGGACAAGGGCGGGGTTGCGGGTGGATTGACAGCGCACATCTTGCCAATGACCCGCAACGAATCCTCGGAGGTCTTCTTGTACGACATTGGCGTGCGCCCAACGAGCCAGCGACGTGGCATGGGCCGTGCGCTCGTTGAGGGGCTGCGCCGTGATGCCGCCGCCGCAGGGCTCGGGGATGTTTTCGTTCCGGCCGAAAACGAGGACGTACACGCGCTGGACTTCTACCGTGCGCTCGGTGGGGAGGCCTGCGCCGTCACCCACTTCACCTTCCGGGACCCGGAGTCTTAAACTAAGCAGTGGCCGGTCTCGACGGACTCGGTCACCCCGCTGCAAGCCGGCGTTCGCAGGAACCCGACACGACGTCTCTCTCATCTGATTCGCTCCTGGCGGTGTCGACAGAGCTTCCAGGACACCTCTCGCGACTCTGGTGAGCCTCCCTCGGCTCACGGCAGGAGGGCCTTCGATGCTGCGATGCCCGACATTCATGATGGCCTCCGCCCCGACCACGTCGAAGCCCTGCTCGCCAGCCTCGACTCCTCGGAGCATCAAAGCAGCACCTCGCAGAGACCCGTACGACGAAGGCCAACGAGCAGCGCGGCGGCTACCCGCAGGTGCAAGTCTTGTTCATGCCGTCGAACTGGTACGACGAGACGCCGTTGTCCTTGCAGCATGCCTTGCATGCGCTCCCCTCCGCCGTGGCTTTGTCGTCGGCACCGCAGGCGTCGTTGGCTTTCTGCTTGGGATCCGCTGCGGGTTTTGCGTCGTCTTTGTCGCAGCCACCCATGCCCGAGCCAAGGAACACAGCGGAGAGGATGGCGATCTTGAGGCCTTGCATGCAGGGAGGGTCTCCGCGGCGGCGAGAGTGATCCCGAATTTCTTTGGCGGGGTTCAGCTGCCCACGTGCACCGCTCATCCCCGGCTCGGAATAGCGCCGGCGCCGGGGGGGTAGACTTCAGTTGTGGCCGGGTCGAATGACGCAAGGACGGACGACTGGTGGCGCGCGCACGGCCGCAGCTTCGTCGGCAGTGCGTTGGCTGTAGGCATGGGGCTGTTCGTGCTCGGGGCGTTCACGGGGGCAAGGGCCTTCGCGTACGGAACCCTGCTCACGCTCGCCACGATCGCATTTCTGCCATTCATGATCATCGCGGGGCTGCTCGGCTTGTTGGTCCTCCTCGTTGTCGTCGCGGCCGCCGCCGCCGCGCTGTCGGGTGGTGGGGTCGACGTGGACGGGGTCGATGCTCCGATCGGTGGCATCGAGGCTGCCGCCCGCCTGGTACCGACTT
>CAYGTG010000294.1:0-8388 GCA_964352485.1 uncultured Nannocystaceae bacterium
GACGTGCGGGGCGAGCCCGGCGGCGCGATCGTCCGCGGACACCCATCGGTGATCTCCACGATTTGTCTGCGCAGTGGCCTCGCCAACCACGTCCGCTTGCGCGTGGGAGAGCCGTTCGAGGTTCGCCACTTCGACAAGCTGGTCAAGAAGACCGCGGCGCTCCCGTGGGACGAGTTGCTTCGTCCCGGTACCCGCGTCACGGCGCACGCGGTCTGTCGCAAGTCTCGTCTGTACCACTCGGGCGGCGCAGCTCAGCGGGTCGAGGCCGGGATTGCGAAGGCGATCGGGCCTGCGGTGGAGGGCGGCCCGGAACTCACGGTTGCGGTGCGGATCATCCGCGACGAATGTGTCCTCTCGCTCGACCTCAGCGGTGAGGCGCTGCACCGCCGCGGATGGCGACTCCAGAGCGCCAAGGCTCCGCTGCGCGAGGACCTCGCGCGCGCACTGCTGGTTGTGTCGGGCTGGACGCCGGACCGCTCGCTGTTCGACCCGCTGATGGGTGCGGGCACCCTGGTGATCGAGGCGGCGACGATGGCCCGCCGAATGGCACCCGGCTTGGGCCGTCGCTTCGCCTTCGAGCACACCAAGCTCGACGCCTCGGCCGCACTGCAGGAGCAACGCAAGGCGGCCCAGGCGGAGGTCCTCCCTGGGGTGACCACGAAGCTCGTGGGGCGAGACCATCTCTCGGGGGCCGTCGAGGCCGCTCGCGGCAACGCTGAGCGTGCCGGGGTCGCTGCCGACGTGACCTTGGTGCGCGCGGAGCTTTCCGAAGCGTGGCCACCGCTTGGGCCTGCACATGTGGTGACCAACCCGCCGTACGGAGTCCGGGTCGGAGAGGCGTCTGGTGTGCACAATGTGTACACGTCGGTGGGGGAGGGGATTCGGGCCAGTGGGTGGCCCTTCGGCATCGTGATCGCGGACCGCCGGTTCGTGCGTTCCCTGGGCCTCTCGCTCCAGCCCAAGCTGACCACGGACCACGGCGGCATCAAGGTCTCTTACTATGCAGGTTGAGAGCCGTGGTAGCACGGGGGGCTGCGACCAGCCCGTGGCAAAACCCGACGCGACCTCTCACTGGTTTGTTTCGCTCCTGGGGGTGTCGCCAAAACTCTCAGTACGCCCCGCAAAGCTGCGTTTCGGCGCCTACCCAGGAGCGAAAAATCCGATCCGATCCGCCGCGCCGGGTTTCACCTCGGGCTGCTAGACTTCCGGCGATGTTCGAGTTTCTCCGTCGCAAGAACGCTCCGGACCCGGAGCCCGAGAGCGAGACCAAGGCCCTCCCGGCGGCGGAGGGAGCGGACGCAACGGAGGGGGACTCGGAGCCTGAAAACGACAACGTTCTCAAGGGCGCAGTGGAAGCCATGCTGGTCGACCAGGCGGTTTCCGAATCTGAATCCGAGCCCAAGCCGGACTTTGGGACCATCAACGTGATCGGTTCGGACACCCGGATCGACGGGTCCCTATCCACCCGCACTGCGGTCCATCTCCTCGGCGAGATCGACGGCAACGTGGACTGCATTTCGTTGACCGTCGAGAAGGACGCCGGAATCCGTGGGGACGTCACCGCCAGCGAGAGCGTGGTCGTTCACGGCAAGGTCGTAGGCAATCTGGTGGTGGATGGAAAACTGACCGTCACCGACACTGGGTCCGTCGCCGGTCTGGTCCGCGCGCGGTCAATGGAGATCGACGATGGTGCCGAACTCACGGGTCGTTGCTCGCTGTCCTCGCCGTCGTAAATCCGCTGAGCCCTACTCCGGATCGCAGGGTCCGTCACAGTGGGTCTCGATGGTCCCCTCGAGCAAGAACTGAACTCGGGTCTCGATCGAAACGTCGAGGTTGCGGAGCTTGCCGTGGGGATCCTCGCCGTCATCGGCGGGGATGTTGACGAGTGGTTCACTGTTGCCCCAGTCGTACTCGATCATGGCGGCCCCTTCGACGGTGCCCTGGGCGGTGTCGAGTCCGAAGACATCCCGGTTCAGTGGGCCCAGGTTCGGGATGTCTGCCGAACGAGCCATGATGTGGGCCGCAAGCGTGGTCACCTGGTGGTCCCCGATGGCGACCTGCATCAGGACGTCTTTGGGCGGGCTGCCCGGGAGCAGTCCGTCGCGAATGAGGTGGGTGTAGCCGGCGGGCTCCGAGCGGTCCCACATCATCTGAATGACCGACAGGCCAAACTGGATATCGACCGGGTCGTCGTAGTTCTGCAACAGCAGCCCGAGGTAGGTGTTGAATCCCTGGCTGCGGTTGAGCATCAGGTTGTAGGGCTGGCCGGGCACGTCGAGGATGCCGCGCTGGATGTCCGGGCTCACCGCCAGCAACACCGATCCCATGATGCCGCCCTGGCTGGATCCGGCGTAGAAGACCTGCGAAGGGTCCACCGCGCTGTGGTCTCCCATGTCGAGCGCCGCGTCGGCCCCCAAGTCGCCTTGCAGCGCGCGGGAGAACACGATCGCGTTGAGGACGCCCTGCTGGAGGCGATCGGCAACGGTCTGAAACCGGTGAATCTCACCCGAGCTGAGGAAGCCCGCGACGTTGAGCAGATCGGGTGTCGCCATGCCCGCCCAGTCGGTCGCGACCAACACGAAGTTGTGCTGATTGGCGAGTCGCTGATAGTGCCCGGAGCGGACCTCTTCGAGCGAGCCCAAGAGGCCGTGTCCGACGTGGAGGATGGGCGCCGGCGCATCCATGGCGGCGTAGGGGATCAGGATCTCGAAGTCGAAGTCCGCAAAACCATTTTGCGCCGGCACCCCGTCGTCGCCCCAGTTGAACCCGGTGCCGGTCTGAGCGGTCTCCAGATACAGCGGGACGCTGACCGTGCCCGTGACGCGCCGCATAATATTCTCGGAGACCTCGTCCTCCGTGCGTTCGATGGCGTACTCGGGGCCCTCTGCGCCCATCACCTCCAGCGCATCGTCACGGATCTCGAGCATGGTCCCGGTGATGTTCTCGCGACTGGCGGTCGTGAAGTCCCACGCCAGCTGCAGGGTGCCTCGCTGCACGCCTGCATCCTCGAGCCGACGAAAAATGTCGGCGTACAGCGGGCGTCGGGCGTCGAGGTCGTCGTCTTCGGTCGGTTGAAGGTCGCGCAGCACCTCGAATGCCGCGGAGGGTGCAAGCGGTTCTCCGTCGCCATCGACGACGTCGCGGATCGCCACGATGTATCGCGTTCCTTCCTCCAGTCGCACGGCGGGTCGGATGAACAACACCCGCCTGTCGTCTTGGGTGTGGGACATGTCGAGCTCGGAGAAGTGAGGCACGCGCTCTCCGGTCTCGGCGTTGAGCAGCACCGTGGGGGACTCGGGCTCCAGCGAGAAGCCCAGGTCCAGCGGCGTCGCGAGTCCGGCGACCGTGGCGCCCGGCATGTGCACCACCATCGCGGCGCTGGTCGAAAATCCGTCGCTGCGCTCGAGGACCGAGAGATCGACCTGGATGCCCGACACCGTGACGGGCCAGCCCTGTGGATCGATTCGTACGCGTCGTCCGGTCGAGGTCTCGGGGTCGGCGACCGTATGGACGTTGCTTGGAAAGGGGAACGCGCAGTAGCTCGGATCGAGCGCGTCGCAGGCCACCGGGGACCACTCGACCTCGGGCTCGGGCTCGGGGACGGTGGGGCCACCGGAGCTTCAGCTGCTGTCCGCGTCGGTCGTGCTCGTTGTCGACGGCGCGAGGGTGGTCGTCGCCACGGCGGTGCTGCCGGATGCCTCGCCGCCTTGCATCGGCGGCGCGTCGTCGCCGCAAGCCGCCAGCGCCACGCAAACCATCGTCCACAAGACCCGCCCCATGCTCGTGATTCTGCGAGAGAACGCCTCGAAGCCGCAATCCGGCGCCAACTCCGGCCGTGTGCGGGAACGCTGAAATCAGGCCTGGGTTCGGCTCTGTGGCTTGTCTATGCTCCGCCGCATGGGATTCAAGGTCCGAGGCACCTTGCACGTCATCAACGAGACCCAGCAGGTCTCCGCCCGCTTTACCAAGCGGGAGTTCGTGCTGCACATCGCTGACGGGCGGTTTCCGCAGCACGTGTTGTTTCAACTGACGGGCGAGCGGGTCGGCAACATCGATGCGTACAACGTCGGCGACGAAGTCGAGGTGGAGTTCAACCTGCGCGGTCGCGAGTGGACCTCGCCCAAGGGCGAAGTGCGGTTCTTCAACAGCTTGGACGTGTGGACCATCGACCGCGTGGGTGCCAGCGCCGAAGGTGGCGCGCCGGATCTTCCCCCTCCGCCCGATGATCCTCCACCCACGTTCGATGACGACATCCCGTTTTAGGGGGGAGACTCGTCTTTGGGGGAGACTTCGCAGTCTCCCCGCCGCTGCGGCCGGCGAAGCCGCCCTTCGCTCCCCCCTCTCGCGGTCGCCCTGTCGGGCTCGCGTCTCGTCTTTGGGGGGAGACTTCGCAGTCTCCCCGCCGCGCGCGGCGCGATAGCCGGTGGTTGCATGGCTCCCGGCCTTGCTCCACTCTCGGCGCCGTGGGCGACGCGATTCACCGGTTCTTCGTCACGGCGCCGTCGGGGCTCGTCGATCCGCTCGCCCATGAGCTCGAGCTGCTCGGTGCGCGGTCGGTGGCGGTGGACGCGACGGGCTGCCGCGTCCGCGGGCCGCTGTCATTCGCATACCGGCTGTGCATGCACTCCCGGCTGGCCAGCCGTGTGTTCATGCCGCTGGTCGAGCTCATCGCCAAGGATGCGGACGAGCTCGCCGCCGGGGTTGGCGAGCTCGCCTGGGAGGACCACATGGACGTCGATGGCACGCTGGCGGTCGACTTCACCGGCCGCGGTATGGGCATCGACCACACCAAGTACGGTGCTCAACGCGTCAAGGACGGGATCACCGATCGGTTTCGAGCTCAGCAGGGCCGGCGCCCAAACGTGGACACGCTCGCCCCGGACCTCCGTGTCCACGCCCACGCGCGGGGTCGGGCGTGCCAGCTCAGCCTCGACCTCTCTGGAGGCGGACTGCATCGTCGCGGCTATCGAACCGAGTCCGGCCCGGCGCCGATCCGCGAAAACCTCGCGGCCATGATGGTGCTCGACTCGGGATGGTCTTCGCTTTCGCAGAAGGCCGACACCGTGATGATCGACCCGATGTGCGGTGCGGGCACGCTGGTGATCGAAGCGGCGCTGATTGCATGCAAGCGCGCTCCGGGCCTGTCGCGGGAACGCTTCGGTTTCGAGCGCTGGAAGGGGCACGATGCGGACGCCTGGGCAGCCATCGTTGCTGAAGCCAAAGCTGCGGTGCAGACCCCACGCCGCGTCGTCGCGATGGGCTTCGATACCGACGAGGGTGTACTCGAGGTCGCGCGAGCCAACGCTGAGCGGGCGGGTGTTGGCACATGCGTTCGATTCACGACGTCTCGAAGCGCGGACGTTCGCCGGCCCGCGAAGGCCAACCGCGGCGTCATCATCACCAACCCCCCCTATGGAGAGCGACTTGGAGGCAAGGTCGCCGCACGAGCGGCGTACACCGAACTGGGGGCGCTGCTGCAGGAGCAGTTCCAAGGGTGGCGCGCCAGCATCATCTGTGTCGATGATGGACTCTTCTCCGCGACCGCCCTCATCCCTGATCTGTCTCGCTCGGTAAAACAAGGGCCGATGGATGCCCGGATCGTCGGGGCGGAGGTCGCTCCGATCGCCGGCGATCTCGTCAACCGACTCCGCAAGAACCACAAGAAGTTGAGCAAGTGGGTGGCGCGCGAAGCGATCGAGGTCTACCGGGTCTACGACGCCGACCTTCCCGAGTATTCCGCTGCCGTAGACCTGTACCGTGACCGCGCGGTCGTCCAAGAGTACGCGCCCCCGGCCGAAATCCCGGCCGACAAAGCCGCGACCCGTCGCCTGGAAATCGTGACCGCCGTGGCCAGCGTCTTCGACATTGCGCCGCACCACGTCTACGTGAAGACACGACGCCGCCAAAAAGGAGCGGATCAGTACGCCAAGGCCGAGGTCGACCCCGCGGTCTGCATCGTCTCCGAAGCCGGCCTTCGCTTTCGGGTGGACCTCGCGTCCTATCTCGACACGGGGTTGTTCCCCGACCACCGAAAGACCCGGGCCATGTTGGGTGAGCTCTCCGAGGGCAAGGACGTGCTCAACCTGTTCGCCTACACGGGGACGGCCACCGTCCATGCGGCTCGCGGCGGCGCTCGATCGACGACCACGGTCGACCTCTCCAAGACCTATCTCGAGTGGGCGAAGCGGAACTTCGAGCTCAACGGGATCGACGGCGAGCAGCATCGCATCGTGCGCGCCGACGTGCTCACCTGGCTGGAGCAGGAAACCCGCGCGTATGACGTCGTCTTCTGCGACCCCCCAACGTTCTCCAACTCGAAGTCGATGGAGACCACGTGGGAAATCCAGCGCGACCATCCCGAGTTGCTCTCGCGCGTCGCCGCCCGGTTGCGCCCTGGAGGCATCATCATCTTCAGCACCAATGCGCGGCGGTTCACGATCTCGGATGCCCTCGCGGGACTCGAGGTTGAAGAGATCACCCGACAGACGACGTCTGTGGACTTCGAACGGCGTCCGCTTCACCGCGCGTGGCGGCTCACGAGAGGTTGAGACCCTCTCGGGCGCGGAACTGCTATTTTCGTCGGGACTCGTGACCTCGACTCTGGACGATAGCGAGGCCGGACGCCGGCTCCGCGGCGAATTCCGGGCCGCCCACAGCGAAGGTCGGGCACTCGACGCGGCGCGAATGTTCGAGTCGCTCAACACCAAGCTGTTCGACGCCGGCGGCACGGTCAGCATCGGAAGGTTCGAGCTTCGCGAGCGGCTCGGGGTGGGGGGCATGGGCGTGGTGATGTCCGCGTTCGACCCGCAGCTGCATCGAACCGTCGCGGTGAAGGTCCTCCGAGACGAGGGGGACCCCGACGAGCAAGCCCGGTTGCTCGATGAGGCGCGGGCGATGGCCAAGGTCCGACATCCGAACCTGGTGACCGTGTACGAGGTGGGTACGCACGAGGACTCGGTCTACATCGTGATGGAGTTCGTCGAAGGGGGCACGCTGCGGACGTGGCTGGACGACGGCCCCCGAACTTGGCGACAGGTTGCGCAGGTTTTCTTGAACGCGGCTCGCGGACTCGCAGCGATCCACGACGCGGGCATGGTCCACCGCGACTTCAAGCCCGACAACGTCCTGCTTGGTGAAGATGGCCGGCCCCAGGTCTCCGACTTTGGGCTCGCGCGACGCCGACGAACACCGATGGCCTCGATCGACATCGAGGTGAGCGAAAACGGAGACGCAGACGCGACTGCGACCGCAGGACTGGCCGGGACCCCCAACTACCTCGCCCCCGAGCAGTGGCGGGGCGAGCAGGCCGACGCGGCCAGCGATCAGTGGAGCTTCTGCGTCACGCTCCACGAGGCGCTCTTTGGGCACCGACCCTTCGAAGGCGCGACCGCGGCCGAGCTGTGTTTTGCGGTGATGTCCGACCAGCGTACGGCACACCCGGAGCCCGCAAGGGCAGTTCCCCGGTGGTTGGGGGCGATCCTCGATCGCGGGCTCTCCTCGAACCGAAGTGACCGATTCAGTTCGATGCATGAGCTGGTCGCCGCCCTTGCTGTGGGGCTCGACAATCGCCGCGGACGCACCCTGCGGGTCGCGAGCATCGCCGCGCTGGTCACCGGGGCTGTCGCGTGCTTGGCGTTCGTCGCGACGCGGGACGAACCCTGCAAGGACGTCGATCTGCGGCTTGCACAGGCCTGGACGCCATTGCGCAAGGAGAGCATCGCTCTGCGGATGAACAGCGCTGCAGAGGTCGGGGAGGCCGTCTGGACCGCGATCGAGAGAACCCTCGATGCGCGGGTCGAAGAGTGGGCGGCGCAGCGCCGAGACGCATGCGAGGCCACCCGTGTTCGCGGCGAACAATCCGAGCACGCGCTCGACCTTCGGATGCGCTGCCTCGACCGCCGAGCGGTAGAAGTTGAAGCGTTACTCGATTCCTACGAGACGATCGCGCCGGCGGCGGTCCCTGTTGCGTTGGCGCCATTGGAGCGCTTGCCCGCGCTCGAGGTGTGCACGGATCTCGAGTTTCTCGAGTTGTCGCGGCCAACCCCCGAGGCGGAGCATGAGCGGGAGGCGGTCGCGAGGCTCCGCGAACGAGCGGGTAGACTCGGGGCAGCGTCTCGAGGAGACAATCTCGCCGAGCATGAAGCGGCCGCGGTGGCTCTGCTCGCCGATGCGACGGCGCTGGGCTACGAGCCGTTGATCGCCGAGGCCAAGCTCGCGCGGGCCAAGATCGAGAGTCTCCTGGGCCGCGGTGAGGTCGCCGGCATGCTGTACGAGGAGGCGTTCGAGCACGCGCTCGCGACCCATCATCTGGAGATCCAGGTTTGGTCGTCGGTGGTCGCGACGTTCGTCTATGCCGAGCAGGCCCATGATCAGGACGAAGCCGACCGC
>CAYGTG010000295.1:0-8367 GCA_964352485.1 uncultured Nannocystaceae bacterium
TGGTCGCTTTGGGGCTTTGAACCTGGGTCCGGGCGGACGTCCGTAGGTTTGACGGGCGCTCGCGCCGCGTCCGGGGTCGCATCAGGCGCACCGGGCTGTCGCAAGCGCCGTGCACCTCGCTCGGGAACCGGAGGTGCCCGCATGTGGCCCACGACACGCGTGTCGTCCCAAGAGGGTGGTTGATCGGGCTCGAATGCGGCACCATAAGAGCAGTGGTGGGTTCGCTTCAAACGCTGTGGCTGATGTTGGCGTACGCGCCGGTGGTCTCCGCGCCTGCGCCTGCGCCTCCTGCTGCCGCGCCACCTCCGGCTGGAGTTCTCGCGCCGGCGCCGGCGCCCGCGGAAACTCCGGCGCCTGCTCCCGCGCCGCCGGCCGCAGAAACGGTCGCCGAGCCGGTCCCGGAGCCGGTCCCGGTCCCGGAGCCGGTCCCGAAGGCTGAGCCCGTTCCGGCACCCGAGGCTCTGGCGTCTGAGCCCGAGCCCGAGCCAGCCCCTGAGGCCGAGCCGCTCGACGCCGAGCCGACCCCGCACACCGTGACCTTGGTGCATCGGGGCTCTGTGTCCTCCTCCCGCTACGATCCCCCGCCGCCTCAGGACTCCCATGAGGAGTTCTTCATCTCCGGCTACGGCGGCATGCTGACCCGCGGGTCCGCGGTCTCTGGAAAAATGGGCCTGCTTCGCGGCTACCACGGAGGCCTGCTTCTGGGGGACCGGCTGTCGATCGGTGCCGCGTACCATCGCCTCAAGAAGCGGTTCGGCGCTCCCATCCTCGACGCGCAGGGTCGTCCGGTTGCGCTGGAGATGGCCTACGGCGGGCTGGAAATCGGGGCCACGGTGGTCCGACGGGGGCGTTTCGAGCTCGGCATCCAAACGATGTTCGGCGGCGGCGCGTCGTGTGTGACCTACGACGTCAACGGCCGCAGCAGCGCTGCCGAGTGCGTGGAGTCGGTGCGGATGATGGTGCTCGAGCCGAGCGTCCTGGCCAACGTCCGCATCACCGATTGGATGCGGTTGGGACTCGAAGGCGGCTACCGAGGTGTGGCTCGCTCCGAGTGGATCGCCCCCACAGACTTCGATCTGGGAGGTGGCTTCTTCGGCCTCAACCTGGACTTCGGATGGTTCGCTCGGCCCACGGACTGACGCCGCTCGTCGCGGGCTGACGCCAGACCATGCGGATCATTCCGAGGCGTCCAGGCGATAGATCTCTTGGATGTCCGCGAGGATTTTGTCGAACGGCAGTTCGAGATCCTTGAGAAGACCGTCTCGCAGGTCAAACACCCAGCCATGGACGGTGGGTCGGCCCCGCCGAAGGTAGTGCTGCTGCACGCTTGCGGTCTTGAGCACCCGGACGCATTGCTCCTGAACGTTGAGTTCCACCAGCCGCCGGTACCGCTGCTCTTCATCTTCAATCGCGTTGAGCTCATCGCGGTGAAGTCGGTAGACGTCGCGAACTTCTCGCAGCCACCCGTTGAGGAGCCCCATGTCCTTGGGCTGCATCGCGGCTTTGACCCCGCCGCATCCGTAGTGGCCGCAGACCACGATGTGGTCGACCTCGAGGACACGTACGGCATAGTCGATGACGCTGTGAACGTTGAGGTCCGTGTTGACCACGATGTTCGCGACGTTGCGATGGACGAAGACCTCACCGGGCTCACATCCCATGATCGCATTCGCCGGCACCCGAGAGTCGGAACACCCGATGTAGAGGAAATCCGGGTTCTGGCCTGAGGAGAGTCGCTCGAAAAATCCCTCTTCCTTGCGCTTCTCTTCCACCCAACGTCGGTTTGCTGCGAATACTTCTTTGTATCGTTTCATCGTTCTCGACGCTCCTCGTCTCGCTGGGGACGGGCACTTCGGTGTCAATGCCCGCAAACCTGCAAAACACCTTCCTTGTAGCCGCGCACAGAGTGGGAACGCAAGCCGCAAAGAGCGCGAGCAGCCGCGGAGCATCCCTGTGCTCCCGCCGGTCTTGATAGGGTGCACGCGATGAGTTCGCTGCCGATTACCACCCGTCATGGCAAGGCGTTGTCAGTCGCCGGGCATCGTCCATCCGACGCGCCGGCTTGGATCGATGAGATCGACAACCCCTACCTGCATGGGTTGTTCGCACCCATCCAAACGGAGCTGCACGTGGACGACCTGACCGTCGTCGAGGGCGAGCTTCCGCGAGATCTGTGGGGTGGCTACTTCCGCAACGGGCCCAATGCCGTGCACGCTCCCAAAAACCGCTACCACTGGTTTGACGGCGACGGGATGGTGCACGGGATCTGGTTCGAGGACGGGAAGGCTCGGTACGCGAATCGATATGTGAACACCGCCGGCCGGCAGATGGAGGCTGAGTCCGATGCCGCGATCTGGCCGGGCGTCTTGGGGCCCTTCGACTTTTCCGCCCCACTGGGACCGCTCAAGGACACGGCGAATACCGACTTGATCGAGGTGGGCGGCCGGCTGTTGGCGCTGTGGTACGAGTCGGGGAAACCCTACGTGCTCGATCCCAAGACGCTCGAGACACGCGGAGTCGAGGACTTTGATGGGCGGCTCTCTTTCCCGCTGTCGGCCCACTCCAAGACGGACCCCAAGACGGGAGACTTCATCTTCTTCAGCTACGGCGATCAACCTCCGTACATGCGCTACGGAGTGCTCACCGCACAGGGGGAGCTTCACCACGTCGACATCGACCTCCCGGGGCCCCGTCGGCCGCACGACATCGGCGTGACTCCGCGGTACTCGATCCTGCACGACTTCCCGGTCTTCTACGACCCCGAGCTCTTCGCCAAGAAGGGCAAGCGGGTGCCGCTGTTTCACCCCGAAGTGCCGACCCGGTACGGCGTCATTCCGCGGTTGGGGACCAACGATGAGGTTCGCTGGTTCGAGTGCGAGCCCTGCTACATGCTGCACGTGGTCAACTGCTGGGAGGAAGGCGACTGGGTGGTCATGGTGGGCTGCCGAACCGCGGATCCGTCGCTGCACCCCGACCCCGAAGACGGCCGCATCGCGGCGATGCTCAGCGGCCTCAAGCTGCAGGCCAACCTCTATCGCTGGCGCTTCAACATGAAGACCGGCAGCGTCGAGGAAGGCCCCCTGAGCGATGCAAACGCGGAGTTCCCGATGATCCGCCCGTCGGTCGTGGGTGAATCGAACCGGTGGGCCTACCTGCAGCACATCCCCTATGAGGTGCCGGCGACGTTTGAGAGCTTGATGAAGTTCGACGTGCGCACGGGCGCATACACAGAACACCGGTATGGAGCGGGGGTGTACGGGAGCGAGAGCCCGTTCGCCTCGCGGCCGGGCGGCGATGAAGAGGACGACGGATACCTCGTCTCGTTCGTAACCGACACGGCGGACTGGAGCAGTTCATGCCTGGTCTTCGACGCTCGCGACGTGGCTCGTGGCCCTGTGGCCAAGGTCGCACTGCCACAGCGGGTGCCGGCCGGCTTTCACGCGACGTGGATCGACGGAGCCGTGGTCGATGGCGCTGCGAGCTGAGGACCTCGTTGGCAGCTGGGACCTCGAGGCGTTCGAGGTTGAGCTCGCCGATGGCCAGCGGCTGTTCCCGATGGGCGCCGATGCCCTCGGCCGGCTGATGTATGGCGCCGACGGGAGAATGTCGGCGACCCTCAGTACGGCGGGCCGGGTCTCGCTTTCGGTTCCACGCCTAGAGGCCTACGGCCGGGCGCCCGAGTCGGAGAAGGCGGCCGCCTTTGACTCGTTCTTGGCCTACGTGGGGCGCTACACCGTGGAGGCGGGCGCGGTTGTTCATCACGTCGAACTGGCCTCGGTCCCCAACATTGTCGGGGCCCAGCAGCGGCGCGAAGCCACGCTCGACGATGACCATCTCACGTTGCGGTATGCCGTCGATGGCAGCCGAGGCACGCGACACAACACACTCCGATGGCGACGCTTGTAGACACCTGGTTTTCCTCTCACGCACCGCGCCTGGAGCGAGCCCTGCAGGCCTGCGCAACTCGGGAAGCGTGGACACCGTTCCTCGAGTCCCCCTCGGGGAAGCTGCATCCCGCTGGGGCCAAGGACGCCGGACTCGCATGGTTTCAGGCTGCGCTGGGCCGGCCCTTTCCGCTGTCGATGCCTGGGGAAGTGGGCCGCATCGGGGCGGAGGTCTCGCCATACACCCGAAGCCCGCTGCGCATCGACTACCCTCGGGTGGAGGTCGAGCCCCTCATGGCGGCGGCTCGGGCGGCGATGCCCGCGTGGCGCAAGGCGTCCGTGCAAGCCCGCGTTGGCGTGTGTCTCGAGATCCTCGATCGCCTGGCGCAGGATGTGTTTGCGAACGCCTTCGCCACCATGCAGACCGCAGGGCAGGGCTTCATGATGAGTTTCGCCGGAAGTGGCGCCAACTCGCTCGACCGGGGCCTCGAGGGCATCGCGTTCGCCTACAAGGCGATGATGGACATCCCCACGCAGGCGGTGTTCGAGCGTCGCTTCGGCGGTGAACCGGTTCGACTCCGCAAGCGCTATCGCCTGATGCCGCGCGGCGTGGCCGTGGTGATCTCTTGCGGTTCGTACCCGGCGTGGAACGCCTACCCGGCCCTGTTCGCGAACCTGGCGACGGCCAACCCCGTCGTGCTCAAGCCGCACCCCGAGTGCATCCTTCCGATGGCCCGCATGGTGGAGATCGCCCGGGACACGCTGCGCGAGGCCGGGTTCGACCCCAACTTGGTCACACTGGCGGCCGACACTCGGGCCGAGCCGATCACCAAACATCTCCTGCTCCACCGGGACACCGCCATCATCGACTTCACCGGGAGCCAGCAGTTTGGCGCCTGGATCGAAGAGAACTGCGGCCACGCGGATGTGTATACGGAGACCGCAGGGTGCAACGCTGTCGTGGTCGAATCGGCCGACGCGCTGGAGCCCGTGCTCGATGCGCTGGCACAGAGCCTCTGCCTGTTCTCCGCCCAGATGTGCACCGCGGCACAGAACATCTTCGTGCCGGCCGACGGGGTGCGGGTCGGAGACGCCCGCGTACGTCCCGATGCCTTCGCGGCCGGATTGGCAGGGGCGATCGATCGGATGCTGGCCAACCCGAAGCACGCTGCGGGCATTTGCGGGGCGCTGCAAACCGACACGATCGAGGCCACGCTGCAAGGACTTGCGACGCACCCCGGCGTGGTGCGGCCCAGTCGGCCCTACGAGCATCCGGAGTATCCCGCCGCTCGTACGGCCACCCCCCTGGTCATCCGTACGGCCGCGCCCGACTCCGTCTATCAGCGGGAGCACTTTGGTCCGGTTGGCTTCGTGATCGAGGCCCGGGACCGTGACCACGCGCTGCAGCAGGCGGCCCACGACGCGGGACACTTCGGCTCGATCGCCAACTACGCCTACTCCGTCGACCCGGACTTTCGCGAGGCCATCGAGGACGCGTTCGCGGACAACGGCGCCTCGGTGGGGATCAACCTGCTGGGACAGCGTCCCATCAACTTCACGGCCGCGTTCAGCGACTATCACGTCACCGGGCTCAACCCGGCTGGCAATGCGTGCCTCACCGACCTCGCCTTTGTCACGAGGCGATTTCGCATCGTTCAATCGAAGACTGAAGAATCATGCCCCGTATCGACGACATCCTGATCCTGAACGGAGCCCGCACCGCTGTGGGCACGTTCCTCGGAGGCCTCTCCCGCATCTCGCCCACGGCCCTGGGGGTGAGCGCTTCGGCGGGAGCACTGCAGCGAGCTGGCATCGAGCCGGATCGCATCGACGCGACGATCTTCGGCAACGTTTTGCAGTCGGCAAAGGACTCGGTGTATCTCGCCCGCCACGTCGGTCTTCAGGCCGGCGTGCCCGAGGACCGGCCGGCGCTGGTGGTCAATCGGGCCTGCGCCTCGGGGCTCGAGGCGGTGATTCAAGGCGCGAAGGCGATGGCGGTCGGGGAGGCCGGGTTCGTGCTCGCGGGCGGTGCCGAGAACATGAGCATGACGCCCTACGCCATGCGCGGGGTCCGGCAGGGGTGGACGATGATCAAGTCGGACGTGGACGACATGCTCTTCAGCGCCCTGTTCGATCCGATGGCGGGCTGCTCGATTGGAGAGACGGTGGAGTTTCTCGCCGGGGAGCTGAACATCACCCGCGAGGAGGCGGATGCGATGGCCGTCGAGGGGCAGCGCCGCGCCGCGCAGGCCGTGGCCGCGGGTGTCTACGCCGAGGAGATCGTGCCCGTGACCGCCGGAAGCCGTCGCAAGCCGATTCAGGTCACGCTCGATGAGGCTCCGCGCCCGGGCACGACGCTCGAGGGGCTCGCCGCGCTGCCGGGATTGTACGAGGGCGGGGTCAACACGGCGGGGAACTCCTGCGGACTCAACGACGCAGCTGCGGCCGTGGTGATGGCGACGTCCAAGGCTGCCAAGGATGCCGGCGCGGCGCCTCTGGGCCGGGTGGTGAGTTGGGCGAGCGTGGGGGTGGCACCCAAACGCATGGGACTCGGTCCGATCGAGGCCAGTCGGAAAGCGCTGAGCGACGCGGGTCTGTCGGTCGACGACCTCGACGTCATCGAGCTCAACGACTCGTTCGCGGTGCAGTCCGTGGCCGTGCAGCGGGCGCTGGAGCTGGACCCGGCCAAGGTCAATCCCAACGGAGGCGCCGTGGCCCTTGGGCATCCGATGGGGGCCACCGGAGCGCGCCTGGTGCTCTCGGCGCTTTACCAGCTGCGTCGGACCCAGGGGCGGTACGCATTGGCGACGGTGTGCGTTGGAGGCGGGCAGGGCACCGCCATCGTGCTTGAACGGGCGTGACCGCGCGCAGCGGGGCGGGCTTGTGTCCGGACTGTGGACGGGCAAACCTGTGGCGTGGCCACTGCCGATCGTCCCCGCATCCGGACCGAAGTCCATGGTGCCGTCTTGCTTCTCGTCCTCGACCGAGCGGAGAAGCGAAATGCGTTCGACCTGCGGATGCTTCGCGAGCTGGCGGAGGGGTTGACCCGCTACGAGGCTGACGACGCCCTGCGCTGTGCCGTGCTCGCGGCCGACGGGGAGCACTTTACCGCGGGCCTCGATCTGGCCGAGGTTGGGCCCGAGGTGGGTGATGGAGCGCCCCTGTTCCCAGAGGGGGCGGTGGACCCGCTGAGCATGCGCCCGCCGCTGCGCCGCAAGCCCCTGATCATGGCGGTGCAGGGCTGGTGCCTGACGATCGGCATCGAGCTGCTGCTCGCCGCGGACATTCGGCTGGCCGCGAGCGGGACCCGCCTGGGACAGATCGAGATCAACCGCGGCATCTTCCCCTTCGGCGGCGCCACGGTCCGACTTCCCCAGGTTGCCGGGTGGGGCAACGCGATGCGCTGGCTTCTGACCGGCGATGTCTTCGATGCACAGGAGGCGCTGCGGATCGGATTGGTCCAGGAGGTTGTTCCGGCCGAGTCGCTGCGGGAGCGCGCACTCGAACTCGCGGCGACGGTGGCCAAGCGGGCGCCGCTGGGGGTCCAAGCGACGCTCGCCTCCGCCGCCCAAGCGGAGCGGGAAGGACAGCAGGCAGCCATGGACGGCTTGTTGCCCACCGCCATGAAGCTGATGGCGAGCGAGGATGCGGCCGAGGGGCTGCGCTCCTTCGTCGAGCGTCGCGACGGCGTGTTCACCGGACGCTGAACGCCGGACAACGGCGTCGTACACTTCGCCCGTCCGATGTCGCTCGAGACCGAACCCTTTCGCACGCTCCTTGAAGACCTCGCGTTTGTCGCGTTCGACGTGCTCGGCCAAGCCGATCGAGCAGAGCACGAGCCGCTGATCGAGGCGGCGGTTCGTCTGGCCTCCGATCGGTTTGCGACGCATGCGGCCAAGTCCGATGCCAACGAGCCCACGTGGGATGGAGAGCGGCTGCATCTCATCGGGGAGATCGAGCAGGCACTCCGCGAGTTTGTGGAGGGGGGCTTTCTCGCCGCGCCGTTCCCGGAATCCGACGGCGGTCTGGGACTCCCGTACATGGTCTACCAGGCGATGATGGCGGCGTTTCAGGCCGCAAACCCGGGGACCTGCGCGTACCCGTTCCTGACCTCTGCGGCCGCCAACCTGCTGCGGGTGTTCGGCAGCGAGCCCCAGAAAGATCGGTTCATGCGACCGATGATCGAGGGTCGCTTCTTCGGAACGATGTGCCTGTCCGAGCCTCACGCCGGCTCGTCGCTGGCCGACCTGCGCTGCCGGGCGCAACCGCAGCCCGACGGTACGTTTCACCTCGTGGGCGACAAGATGTGGATCTCGGCCGGTGAACACGAACTCTCCGAGACGATCGTGCATCTGGTGCTCGCGCGTCTGCCCGACGCACCGGCGGGGGTCCGCGGCATCTCGTTGTTCTTGGTGCCGCGCAATCACGTCGATGAGGATGGGGTGGTGGGAGCCCGAAACGGGGTGTCGCTCATTGGGCTCAA
>CAYGTG010000296.1:0-8357 GCA_964352485.1 uncultured Nannocystaceae bacterium
TTCAAGGATTGGAGCCTAGACCTCAATCAAGCAGCGCTTGATTGAGGTCTAGCAGCCCGTGTCACTCACCATCGTCGTCAACAACCTCAACGCCACCGCACGCAGCCTCGATGGCCGAGAATGCCCCGCCGCACGCAGATGACCCTTCGCCCAGCGCCTGGCAACTCAGGGTGGAGAGGCATGAGAAGTAGTCCGCGGCCGCGCTCACGCACGACCTCCCCCCCTGACTTGCAAACAAGCTCAAGTACGCGTCGCAGTAGTCGGTGTACCCCGGCACGACGGACGCCCCGTAGTAGTCACCGGAGCCGTACTCGTAGTCGTCGTACCCGCCGCTGCACTCGATGAGCTTCAAGATGTACGCCGTGCAGGCGTCCGAGGCATCGACGTCACCCAGCGAGTTGGGCGACGCCAAGGGGTTTCCCGGCGCACCACCGGCTGGTGCTCGTCCTGGCTCGCCATCGCCCCCGCAACCGGGGAGCGCGAGGGAAGCGAATCCCGTCAAGAACAGCAAGTTGGCCAGCCGAGAGTCATCCATACAGATGGACAGTTTCCCCCGGATCCACCTCCGGCCACAAGAATCTGCTGAACTCGTCCCTTTCCAGCTCCTCAGCCGGGCCGAAGAACGTCCAAGATGCGCTTGGAGGCTTTCTGGGCCAACTCTCGGCGCGCGGCTTCGTCCGCGCGGCGGTCCCCGACCCCCGATGCGGTTGCTTCGAGCTCACCCCGGCCAAGCTCGCCTGCCCCCCAAACCTCGTGCACGACGACCTGCGAGGACGCTTCAAACCACACCCGACTTCCTCCGGCGCGGCTGGCAAATCGCGACTGCGCCTTCACCAGCACCACAACATCGAGCGCACCTCCCATGGTGTCTGCCAGTGCGGCCAGCACCCGAGCCCGCTCCGCCGGCCCCACGGTTTGCAGCGCCTTGATCGCCTTGGCGTCCAGCTTGACCGGCTGGCCAAGGTCATCTCGAAGCGCCGCCCGCAGCCCGTTGGCAAACGCATCCTCCGCCATCGTCCCGTCCTCGAACACCAGCGCCCAGCGGCGAGCATCGAGCGTGCGAGCCTGAACCTCGAGCGACGGCCACGCGCCTCGCCCTTCCAGCGGCCCGACCATGCGTCCGCCGTCGACGTGTACGACAAACGCCCCGGGCCACTGGCTGCCCACCTCGATCGAAAGGTTTGCGACGCCCGCTGCGTTGGTCCGCGCCCCGGTCCGGCTGCCGTCGGGCCGCTCGATCTGTAGGGGAAGACCCTCCACCGGAGCACCGTTCCACGTCACGAGAATTCCACCAGGACGCAGGACGACGCCGGCCGCGTCGGTCGGCACACCGCCGGTGACCACGCTTGCGATGTGCAGATCTTCGCCGAGCCTCTGCAGTCGAGCATCGTCTTCGTCGGTGGGCGGAGCGTCGCACGCCACCGAGAACAGCGATGCCCTGCGCTCGCACACCACCTTGGCAGCGTGCGTCGCAAGCACCTGATACAGCGCGTCGTGCCACACCGCAGGACCCTCGAACGTGGGCTTGGCGTAGGTCATCGCATCGAGCGTCGTCGCGGTCCGCCCCTCATCGAGCCCAATCGCCACCTCCCAACCACCGGAGGTCCGCACCGCCTGGTACGGGTCCTGTTCCCGGTCATGCAACGTCACCGGCGTGAACGTCACCCAACGCGCGTCCCCTAGCAACGTCTCGGCGAGCTTGGCCTGCGCGCTCTCGTAGGCCGCCTGCTCATCCGCGCCCTCGCCCACCCCGGACACGAATGCCTGCACCCGCGCGTGCTCGGCAACCGCGGCTGGTGCTGCCGGCTCGGGGCTCACCACCGCAGGCTTCGGCTTGGAGCAGCCGACGACGCACAGCGCGATCAGAGCTGTTTCTCGAATGCGTCCCAATCGATGCCCTCGCTTCCCAACGTCCCGGACAACCACTCGATTCCCTTCTTCCGCGCAGCCTCGATGTCCCGATCGCTCCAATCGATCTCGGGGTCGCCAAGCTCCAGCTCCGCCGAAGCATCGAGCAAGACCGCGACCATCGAGAACCGGTACGGGTCCGCAAACTTGTTGCCCTGGAGCTTTCGCGCCGTCACCCGTCGCAGCAAGGGTTCGAGGTCCTGCGCAAACTCCTTCTCCAGGCCCTCACTGCGCGCGAGTCGGCCGTAGGTGCGGATGACCGCCCCCAGCTGGAACAGATAGTTGCTGGCTTGTTCGGTCAGCTCGGGGTCCAGCTCGGCCGCGCCTTCGCCAAAGCGCAGCAGGGTGGGGACGCGATCTGCCGCATCGAGCAAGATCTTGCGCAGCATGGGCTGGGCCGTCTCGACGAGCTCATCGCGGTCGTCATCCACGCGAAGCAGTACCCCACGCGCGACCGCCCGCATGAGGAACCCCCGAAACGCGGCGTCTTCGAGGCGGCGTGTTGCTGCCTTGGTGCTCTCGGCCGAGTAGATGCCCGACAGCTCGGGGTCGAATGCTTCATCGACCACATCGGCCAAGAACGTGAGCTTGGCCCGACTGAGCAGCGCGCCGGTCATCAGTCGCGCGTTGCGGTCCCCCTCCGTCATCGACCGCGCCACCACGTCGTGAACCTGAATCTCGAAAAACTCGTTCTGGTTGCTGATGATCTCGTTCTGCTGAACGACCACCCACAGCTGCATGAACGGAATCGACGCCGCGAGCATCGAGAACATCCAAAACGAGGTGCGCCGCCGGACGGTAAAGCGAACGCAGGCCTCCATGAACAGACGCGCGCGATCGACGATGTCGTCACGCGTGGGCCACTGCTCGCGCGGTCCGGTCATACGACCCACCGTCTCGGCCAGCTCGCCGAACGACTTCACCACCTTGGATCGGTCGAGTAGCGGGATCAGCCACTTGCCCCCGGTCTTGACCGCCTTGGCCCGTGCCTGGCTTGCCGCGGCTTGCTGCCCATGCATCGCCGCAACCTGAGCCTCGAGCTCCTGGTTTCTGGCCGCCAGACCTGCGAGCTGCTGCTCGAGCTGGGCGATCCGCGGGTCGCTCACATATTCGCGTGTATCACGGTCGCGGGGTGCCTGGCATCATGGGTGCGTGCCCGACCGGCTGCTTCTCGCCTGTGCCCTCATCGGACCGCTCGGGTGCCGCTCCGCCGCCACGGGTCCCAGCCCCTCCCCCTCGAGCCAAGCGGCGTCCACCGAACCGCTCGCCCAAGGAGAACTCCCGGAGGATGGAGCCGATCGGGACGAAGGCTCACGACCTCGCATCGAGCACGCCGACACCTGTGCGGAGGGCTCGGTGACGATCGCCGACGGCCGGCTTTGCGTGAAGGTTCCGAAGGCCTACACCGCCGCACCACCGACGCAGGGCCAACAGATCTTTGCGGCGGATGACGCACCCCCGATCACCGTACGTTGGCTCCTCGCCAGCCGCACGTTCGGCACGACCCATGCCGACGCCCTCGCCCGAATGAGCGCTCTGGACGACGGCGCTGTGAACGGCCCGACCCGCGACGGCAGCGGAAGCTTCGTGTTCGCGGTGGAAACCCAACCCGAGGACAACCGCGTCGCCCATGCGGCCAGCAGCGTGTACGCCGGAGATCAGCTGGTGTGGTGCACCGCATCCGCTCCGGTCAAGGCCAAGCTCCCACGGGAGTTCTTCGAGGCTTGCCAATCGTTGATGTCCCGGTAGGCGAGTCGCGACGTGATCGGCTCGTTGTTCCACACGGCTCTCGTCATAAGCGTCCCAGATTGAAAGGGCCCACGAGAATCGAGACGCGATAGAGGTAGAGTTGTGATCGTTGCTCGCGCATCTACCGGGTTTCCGTCGGACTGGATGGTCGAGCTTGGAGGGTACGTTCGCAATTCGCAGAGCATGGCCCAGACCGAATTCGAACGAGCCTACCCAGCGCCGGTCCTCCTGGTCGACAGGTCCGAGTTCGACAGCGCGGGCAACGTGTCCTTCGACACGGTTGTAGTCAGCGTCCGCAAGGACGATGGCCCCCAGGGCGTCCTCGTCTTCCCGGTCGCCAAGAATCGAAACAACCCATGGCCGGAACGCATCAGCATCGGACGCGCGCGCAACTGCGACGTCGTGCTTCGCCACGCTTCGGTATCCAAGCTTCACGCTCACTTCTTCCTCGAGGACTCGAACCTCGTCCTTGCTGACGCCAAGTCCACCAACGGTTGCAGAGTCAACGATCGCCCTCTCGAGCCCGGCGAGCGCGTGCCGCTGTCGTGCGGGGACGCGGTGTGCCTGGGCATGATCGAAGCCACGCTGTACACACCCGCCGGTCTCTTCCGCTTCGTCCAAGAGAAACGCGTCCCGGACCCCAGACAGGCCAAGGTCTCGCAGCCCCCTCGTTGACCGTTGTCGCTCATGTCTCCGGAGACCTCGCTGCGGCATTCGCCGAGGTCACCGTGGCTGCCTCCAAGGCTTGGCACCGGAGCCCTCCTCAACGTTGAAACCTCCCGCAACCTCGATTCCGAGACCTGGGCGTTCGAGCGAGCGGGCTATCCGACAAGACCCGACATCTGCCACCTGGTAGGCACATACCGCAGGATGAACTAGTCGGCAACTCGGCTGCGCACACCCCCTAGAACGACCCGATCGTGGTGCGACACTTGCGCACGAAGAGCCAAGCTCGCCTCGATCGAAAAAATCGACCCTCGCGAGAAAAAACTCCAAGCGTCCGTAGGTCCTGGGCCACAGACCCCATTGGTGTGGAGACCGACCACACCGGATCCATAGGTTTGTTGGGTGTGCGGGTGGGCGACTGACGATCTTGTGATCATCGCAGCACTTCTTCCGGTCCCGGAGTGAGCGTTTCCGGCCGGAAATGAGGCATCGACCCCCCAGAGGGCTCCAGACCGCACCGTTTCGCGCGGCGAGGCTCGCAGACGACAATGGCGGTCTCAGCGACCCCCCCGCATTTTTAGGATGTCGACTGGGGTAGGCGCGACCGGGGGGTCGCCGCTGCAGGAGCCGCATGTCCTCGTCTGTCGCACCCGCGGCACCGAGGCCGCTCCGCCCAAGCCGACAGAGATTTGCCTGAGGGATTCCCCTCCGGTGCAACGACCGAAAACGAGAAACGAAGGGGAGGGACGAATGTATCGAACGAAGCTCAGAGAGATCAAAGGGCTCAGAGGCGCACTACCGAGGGCCATTGCCGTGTGGTTGGCAGCTGGAGCGCTCGTGGCCTGTGGCGACAGCGAAACCGCGTCAGCCGATGGGGAAGAGGGCGCAGAGGACGGCTCCGGCGGCGAGACCGACGGCGGAGAAGGCTCCGACACCGACGGCCCCGAGAGCCAGTGCATGTCGAATGAGCGGTTCTTCGAAGGCGAAGTCCAAACCATTCTTCAGGCCAACTGCCAGTCCTGCCACAACGTGGCCGGAGACGCCAAAGGCACCGAGTTTCTGCTCGAGACCTCGGCCGTTCCGGACTACCTGGAGCGGAACCTGGCCGTCTTCGAGAAGATGTCGAAGCTTACGTTCGAGGGCGAGCCTTGGATCATGCTCAAGCCCACCGGAGTGATGGAGCACGGAGGCGGCACCCGCTTCGCGGCCGAGTCGCCCGAGCATGAGGCCTTCCAAGACATGATCACTCGCCTGCAGGACCCGGTCGAGTGCCTTGACCAAGAGGACATCGTCGGAGAGTTTTTCGCGGACGTCGACATGCTCGATGAGGTCGCGACGCTGCGGAAGTCGACCTTGCTTCTCGCCGGACGCGTGCCGACGACCGAAGAGGTCGAGCGGGTTCGAGACGGGGGCATGGAAGTCCTCGACCAGGTGCTCACCGACGTGATGCGCGAAGATGGCTTCTACGAGCGCGTCCGCGACATCTACAACGACCGCTTCCTCACCCGCCGCTACCACTCGTCCAACCCCGACTCGGCCATCGACCTGCTCTCGCGGAGCGACTACCCGCGTGCAGACACATGGGACAACTCGGACATCGAGAATGCCGAGCAGTGGGCCAACGATGCGATCGCTGAGGAGCCTCTGCGCCTCATCGAGCACATCCTGCGCAACGACCTCCCCTACACCGAGGTGCTGACCGCCGACTACACGATGGTCAACCCTTACTCGGCGAAGGTCTATGGCGTCGAAGGGGACTTCGAGGATCCCGAGGATCCCAACGAGTTCATCGAGATGAAGCTGCCGGGCGTGCCCCATGCCGGCATCACCACGATGACCACGTACCTCAGCCGGTGGACGACCACCCGCACCAACCGCAACCGCGCTCGCTCGCGTCGCTTCCAGAAGTTCTTCTTGGCGACCGACGTGCTCGCTCTGGGCACGCGCCCCACCGACGCATCGGGCTCGGCATACGACAACCCGACGCTCGACGACCAAAACTGCGTCTCGTGCCACAGCGCCATCGACCCCATCGCGGCGTCGTTTGCCAACTGGGACGCCATGGGACGCTACCGCCCGCAGGGACACCCGCTTCGCGGGAACAACCAGAACAACCCCGACCTGCTCGATGTGCCCGAAAACGGCTGGTACACGGACATGCGACCGGCCGGTTACAAGCAGGAGCCGCTGCCCGGCGAGTGGGAAGCCGCTTCGCTTCAGTGGCTCGCCTACGAGGCCGCCACCGACGACCTGTTCGCACTCAGCCCGGTCCATCTCGTCTATCAGGGACTGTTCGGCCGTGATCCGCTCATCGAGCCCACCGATCCCAATGCAATCGGATTCCTCGAGGGCGTGCGGGCTGCCAAGGCACAACGCAAGGTCTTCCAGGACATCGCCGACAAGTTCCGCGACAGCGATTACGACCTCCGCGTCGTCTTCCTGGAGATGGTCAAGTCGCCCTACTTCCGGGCCTACAACTTCAGTGGTGACCTCTCCGCCGAGCGCGAGGTCGAGTTGGCCGACATTGGCATCGCCCGGTGGCTGACCCCTGAGGAGCTCAACAGCAAGCTCATCTCCGCAACGGACGTGCCTTGGGGCGACCCCGAAAACCCGAGCCTGCTCAACCGCAACGAGTTCTTGATCCTCTACGGCGGAATCAACTCCGACGACGTGGTGGAACGGGGCTACGACGCCAGCGGAACGTCCGCCAACGTCGCCAAGCGGATGTCCAACCAGGTCGCATGCTCGGCGGTCGCTCGAGACTTCGTGAAGCCGGAGAACGAGCGCTTGCTGTTCCCGTTCACGACCGACGCGGGCGGACCCAACGCCGACGTTCGCGAGAACATCGTCTACCTGCACTGGCACCTCTTGGGTGAAAACCTCGACCTCGACGACCCTGAGATCGACCGCACCTACAAACTCTTCGTCGACGTCTACGAAGAAGGACAGCGAGGACTCGGCACCGAGGAATACGGTATCGGCCTTGGCAACTGCGCCGCGACCACGGATCCCTGGACAGGGGAAGAACTGGACGTGACACTCGTCGACGACGAAGACTTCACGATCCGAGCCTGGATCGCAGTCACGTCATACATGCTCACCGACTGGAACTTCTTGCACGAATAGGGGGGAACAATCATGGATCGCCGTTCTTTCATCAAACTCGCGTCTCTGACTGGACTCTCCGTCGTTGCTCCCACCGCATTTGCGGGCGGGGACATCGGCACCAGCCGGAGCACATCCTTCGAACCCTACACCGGCCCGCTGCTGCTCAGCTTCCAGGCCTCCGGAGGCTGGGAAACCCGCTTCCACTGCAACCCCAAGCTCATGCTCTCGGCGAACGAGGGCAACCCACGCTCGCACGTCACCGCAAGCGAGAAGATCGGCGACATCGAATTCGCCGCAGAGTGGCCCGACGAGTTCTTCGGCGGCCGCGGACTCGAGATCACCGAGTTCTATCGTAAGCATGCGCAGCGCATGACGGTCATCAACGGGATCGACCAGATGACCAACGGGCACGACGAAGGTCGGACCCACACCGCCACGGGTACGCTCAACATGGGGCACCCCACGCTCGGCGCACTCATGGCGGGCACCAAGGACCCGACGTTGCCGATGGCCTACTTGGCCTTTGGCGGCGTGACCGAGACCGCTGGCGTCGTCGCTCGAACCCGGGCCGCCAACATCGACGTCCTGGCCCGCGTGGCCTACCCCGAGCTGGCCGACCCCAACAACCCGGACTCGACGTTCCAGCCCCAACCGGTGCTCGACATGATCACCTCCGCCCAGGAAGAGCGCGACCAGGCCGTCCTGGCCCAGCAGGGCCTGCCGCGGTTCAGGAACTCGGTCAACCGGCTGTACTCGGCTCGGGCGGGCTCGGACGAGCTTCGCAAGCTGCAGGACTACCTGCCCGAGAACATCGAAGGCGGAATCCTGGGTCAGATCCAAGTCGCCCTGGCGGCCTACCAAGCCGGCTTGTGCGTCTCGGCGGAGCTGAGCATGGGTGGTTTTGACACCCACGGCAACTCCGACAC
>CAYGTG010000297.1:0-8313 GCA_964352485.1 uncultured Nannocystaceae bacterium
CAGATACAGCTTCGAGGAACAAGACAGCGTCATCATGGGAACGGTCGGCTTTTGGCTCCCGACGCTCAACCGAAACCGAGGAAAACGTGAGCGCGCTCGTGCAACCACGACGCGCCGTCGTGCGGAATCCACGGCCATCGAACTCCGTGCGGAGGCAGAGATCCGGGCCAGCAACGCTCGCCTCACGGCGGCAAGCAAGGCAGCGTCGGTCTACGACGCGGGCGTGCTGACTGCGCAGGATGAGAATGTACGGCTGCTCGGTGAGCAGTACAGCGAAGGCAAGGTTACGTACGTCGAACTTGTCTTACTTCAGAGGGAGCTCCTCGAGGCGAGACAGGGCTACGTGCAGGCCCGCCTCGAGCTCGCGAGGGCGCGCGCGGCAGTGGAGGCCGCAGCCGGCCTACCGATGGGCTCATTGAGCGAGAAGGGAACGAGATGACCACTACCAACACTAGACTCATCCTGGTGGCGATTAGCGCCCTCCTGGCGCACGGTGGTTGCGCGCTCACGGACCGCGGTGCTCAGGGCGAAGATGGCGCTGAAGAGGCGGGCGAGGAGGAGGGCGAAGAGCGGGAGGCCCCGGACAGATTGCAGCTTCACCCCGAGGCGGTAGAAGCCCTCCGACTCGAGTATGCGGAGGCAGAACTCGTCGAGCTGTCGCCCTCGCTATCGGTCACCGCAGAACTGCGGGCACCGCCGGACCGCACAGGCTTCATCGGCCCGCTCGTCGCAGGGCGAGTGCGAGAGGTGACCGTGAACGTCGGTGACGACGTCACCAAGGGCGCCGAGCTCGTCACGCTGGACAGCCCAGAGGTCGGTCAGGCACGGGCAAGCCTCACCGCGGCGAGGGCCCGAGTGGAAGTAGCGCAGATGAACCGTGACAGAGAGAGACGCCTCCTCAAGGCCAAAGCAACCTCACAGAAGGAAGCCCAGGAAGCCGAGGGGCTTCTCCGGGTGGCCAAGGCCGAAGAGCAGTCCCTGCGGGCCCTGTTGAGCACACTGGGCGCGGGGTCCACGGGGACCGGTGGACGGGTCACCCTCCGGAGCCCTGTGGATGGCACGGTCGTCTCGCGGAAGGCGGTTGCCGGGCAAAGCGTATCGTCGACCGACACCCTGCTCGAAGTCATCGACCTCCGCGAGGTGTGGGTCGAGGCTGACGTCTACGAGCGCGACATGCACTTGGCGCAGGTCGGCCAGCAGGTTCAGATCCGAGTGCGGGCGTACCCGAATGAGCGATTCACTGGCGAGGTGAGCCAGATCGGCTCCACGTTGGACGAACACACTCGCACCGTTCGAGCAAGAGTCGCGCTGCCGAACGATGACGGAAAACTACGACCCGGCATGTTCGCCGAGGCGTACCTTCAAGGCGCCCATCGGCATGCACCCCGGGAGCTGCTGGCCATCCCTGCGGCGGCGGTTCAGATCGTCGACGACCATCCCTCCGTGTTCGTGCGCGTCGGCGACACCACCTTCGAACTGCGACGCGTTCATACGGGGGACCGGGCCGGCGACCGCGTCGAGGTGCTCAACGGGTTGGTGCAGGGGGACGTTGTCGTGACAAGCGGCAGCTTCCTGCTCAAGGGACAGTTGCTCAAATCCGAGCTCGGGGAGGACGAATAGTGTTCGAAGCCATCGTAAAGTGGTCGCTAGACAACCGTGTGCTCGTCGTCATCATCGGCGTCGTCCTCTTCGCGCTTGGTGTCCAGCAGGCCCGAAAGCTTCCCATCGACGCCGTTCCCGATGTGACCAACGTCCAGGTGCAGATCCTGACGAAGGCGCCGGCGTTGGCGCCCATCGAGGTGGAGAGTCTCGTGACCTTCCCCGTCGAGGCCGCCATGGCCGGCATCCCGGACCTCGAGGAGATCCGATCGGTCTCGAAGTTCGGGTTGTCGGTCGTGACGGTAGTGTTCCTCGAGGGGACCGACATCTATCGTGCGCGGCAGCTCGTGCAGGAACGGCTGACGGAGGCACGCGAGGCGATCCCCGAAGGGTACGGGGATCCTGAGATGGGCCCCATCTCGACCGGGCTGGGAGAGATCTACCAGTTTGAGGTTCGCGGAGATCCGGCGTGTCCGACGGCCGAGGACACTCCCGACTGCTACACGCCGATGGAGCTCCGCACGATTCTCGACTGGTTCGTCGCATACCAGCTCAAGAGCGTCCCCGGCATCGTCGAGGTGAACACGTTTGGGGGCGAGCTCAAGACCTATGAGGTTCAACCAGACCCGGTTGCACTGAGAGCCCACAAACTGCCGCTTTCCGAGTTGTTTGAGGCTCTCGAACGCAACAACCGCAACGCGGGCGGAGCGTATCTCGAGAGAAACCGTGAGCAGGTCGTCATCCGGGGACAGGCACTCCTCGAGTCTCTCACCGATGTGGAAAACGTGGTGGTTCGGACGAACGACGGGGGCACGCCTCTGTACGTGCGCGACCTCGCCGAAGTTCGTCTCTCACCGATGGTCCGGCAGGGAGTGGTAACCCGCGACGGCAAAGGTGAGGCGGTCGTCGGAATCGTCATGATGCTGATGGGCCAGAACTCTGGCGAGGTCGTCGAGCGCATCAAAGCGAAGCTGGAGGGCCTCGAGGCGAGCCTGCCTCCGGGTGTGTCGATCGAACCCTTCTACGATCGGAGCGACCTCGTAGAGCGGACGATCGAGACCGTCACTTCGAACCTCCTCGAAGGCGGACTTCTCGTCGTCGCAGTGCTGCTCCTGCTCCTGGGCAATCTCCGGGGCGGCATCATCGTTGCCGCGGCCATTCCTCTGTCGATGCTCATCGCGTTCATCGGCATGATGCAGGCCAACGTCTCCGGAAACCTGATGAGTCTCGGGGCCCTCGACTTCGGCATCATCGTCGATGGCGCGGTTGTCATGGTCGAGAACGTAGTGCGGGTCCGGGCACTCCGCGGCGACGGACCGGACGACCCCTCGGCTGACATTCGCCGTGCCACGACCCAAGTCGCCAGACCCGTCGCGTTTTCCGTAGCGATCATCGTGTTGGTCTACGTTCCGATCCTTACCCTGACCGGCATTGAAGGGAAGATGTTCCGTCCGATGGCGTGGACCGTGATGTTCGCGCTCCTCGCTTCGATGGTCCTCGCGCTCACCGTCATTCCTGTGTTGTGCTCCTTCTTCCTCCGGAAGAAAATTCGGGACAAAGATACGGTCTCCGTTCGGGTCGCGAGACGGGGCTACGATCCGCTGTTGAAGCGCGCGATCCGATACCCGCTCGTGGTCGTGGGGATCGCGGCGGGCCTGTTCGTGCTAAGCGTCGGCGTTGGGTCCCGCATGGGTGCGGAGTTCATCCCGAAGCTCGATGAAGGGTCGATCGCGCTGCAGGTCTGGCGCCTACCTTCTGTCTCGATCGACGAGGCCGCTAAGCAGTCGACCCAGTTGGAGCAAGTACTGCTCAAGGAGTTCGACCAGGAGGTCTCAACTGTGCTTTCGAAAACCGGACGACCGGAGATTGCGACTGACCCGATGGGGGTCGAGATGAGCGATGTCTTCGTCATCCTCGAACCACGGGACGAGTGGCGCTACGATTCCAAGGAAGAACTCATCGAGGCGATGGAGGAGCACGTCAACGAACGGATCGTTGGCGCCGCGTTTGGCTTCTCCCAACCGATCGAGCTCCGGGTCAGCGAGCTCATCAGTGGAGTGCGTTCGGACATTGCGATCAAGGTGTTCGGCGACGATCTCGACGACCTCCTCCGGGTCGGGGAGGACATCGCCGGAGCGGTCAGCGGCATCGACGGCGCGAGCGACGTCAAGGTTGAACAAGTGTCGGGCCTACCAATCCTGACCATCGACGTTGACCAGGAATCCATAGCGAGGCATGGGGTCGACGCCGACGACGTGCTCGACGCCGTCGAGTCCCTCGGGGGCAGGCGAGTCGGTGTGATCCTTGAGGGGCAGAAGCGGTTTGCCCTCCAGGTCCGCCTCCCGGCCTCGGTCCGCAATGACATCGAGAAGATCCGACAGTTCCCCATTGCTGGGGTGGGGGAGCGGCTGATCCCGCTCGGCGAGCTCGCCACGCTCGACGTCGAACCGGGTGCTGCACAGATCAGCCGAGAGCGAATCCAACGGCGGCTTACGGTCGAGCTCAACGTCCGGGGACGCGACATTGCGTCGGTCGTCGCGGAGGCGAAGGAGGCAATCCGTGAGGATGTCGAGATGCCGTCGGGGTTCGTTCTCGAGTGGGGCGGCCAGTTCGAGAATCTGGAGCGAGCTTCGAGCCGGCTCGTGATCCTGGTTCCGATTGCGCTGTTGCTCATCTTCGCTCTGCTGTACGCAACGTTCAACGCGGCGCGGCCTGCCTTGCTGATCTTCTTGAACGTCCCCCTTGCGGCATCTGGGGGCGTGCTGGCGTTGGCCGTGCGGGGCCTGCCCTTCAGCATCTCCGCGGGGGTAGGTTTCATTGCGCTGTTCGGGATCGCAGTGATGAACGGCGTCGTGCTCATCTCCTATGTCCGCGGCTTGGAGGCCGAAGGAGTTCCGGCCGGCCAAGCCGCTTTCGAAGGGGCCGGCTCGCGGCTGCGCCCAGTGCTGATGACGGCGCTTACCGACCTGATCGGGTTCTTGCCGATGGCGATTGCTACGGGTGCCGGAGCGGAAGTGCAACGACCGCTCGCGACGGTCGTCATTGGCGGGCTCATCAGTGCGACCTTCGTGACCATGTTCGTCCTCCCGGCCATCTACGCTCGTGTTGCTTCATCACCCAAGGACACGACGCAATGACCAATGACCTGGTTCATGATGTCAGCGACGCGTCTCGCCATCGAGCGTTCCTCCTGCACTCCCGTACGTTGGTGCAACCCGACAGGGGGGCATCGTGCCCGAACAGAGCCCCGACATGTTTAGATCGTTGACCCGTTGACCCGACCTCGCAAAGCCTCAGCGGGAACGGGCAAGGGGCGCGACGAGCTGCCCCCAATACGATGCCGGGTAGCCCGGCTGCCCCGCGACGCCCATGTCCTGGCTGCGCAAGCGCGGCGCGTTGGGACGGAACGTGCCCAGCAAATGGTCCCACACGAGGGTGAACAGGCCGAAGTTCACGTCGCCTTGGGTCTTCGATGCAACGTGGTGACAACGATGGCCCGGGGCGACCGCCCACAGCCAGCCGAGTACGCCGACTTTCATGTCGACGTTGGAGTGTTGCAGGAGCAGCTGGACCGCTGCGACGAAGCCGAGCAGTGAGGCAACCTCCAAGGGAAGTCCGAACAGGAGCAGTGGGGCGCTGCCCGCCATGACTTCGAGGGATTGGTGCAGCGGGTGCTTCATCAGCCCGTTGAAGCCGTACATCCGCTTCACGCTGTGGTGGACCGCGTGCAACGCCCACAGCCAGCGGATTCGGTGACTGGCGAAGTGCACCATCGTGATGCCGAAGTCCGCGACGAAGACGGCGAGCGCGAGCTGCAGGGCAAGCGGCCAATGCTCGGGCCAAGCCCCGAGCGAAGGAAGGAATACGGATGCCAGGGGAACGAGCGCGACGGCACCGATGTTGAGGACCTCGTTGACGCCTGCGTGGATGAGGTCCCGACGAACGTCGCCGCGGGGTTCGTTCCACGTGGGGTCATAGGGGGCGAGTCGTTCTGCGACCAGCGAGACTCCAATCGCGACGCCGAGCAGCGGGAGCAGCAGGAGTCCCGGCGCCCCTGACTCCACGACGACGAGCGCGAGGGTTGTGAAGCCGACGAAGAACGTCGGTGCATAGAGGTGAAGGACGATCGAACTCAGGCGTGACATCTCGGTTCGTGCAGAGGTCGTAGCGCCGGGGCCCTCCTGGTGATTGAACGGAACGACCGCCTAGCGAACGTCGGTTGAAGATTCGACGTGGCGTGTCGCTGCACGCGGCGTTACGCCGAACATCCGACGCATGGTTCGCGTGAAGTGGGCTTGGTCGGAGAAGCCTCCGAGTGCGGCCGCTCGGGCAAGCGGTTCCCCGTCCAACACGGCCCGAGCCGCGCGCTCCAGCTTTCGCCACAGCATCCACGTCGAGAGCGAGACCCCGAGCTGCTCTCGGGCAAGGGTGCGGAGGCGCGATGCCGAGATGCCTACATGGCGGGCGCTGCTCTCGAGCGACGGAGCCTTCGCATCCTCCCCGAGACGGGCAAGCACGGCCGCAAGACGTGGGTCCAGGCCGTCGTGCTGGAGCCCGAACGCCTTCTGGAGGTGGCTGACGCACTCGTGGGCGCTTCCGGAAGCTGGCAGCCGCAGCGTATCGAAGGGGATGGACGCGGCATCGTCTTCACCCAAGCAGCGCGCCAGTTGTCCCGCGAGTGGACTCGTCGGTTCAACGTAGAGCAACCGGACGATGCCGCGGGCGAGCAAGGCATGTTGCGCCGCTGGTCGAATGGCAACCGTGGTGCCGGTGATTCGGGAGCCCCCGGACAGTTCCACCACGAAAGGGTCGTCGGCGACCACGACTTGATGGGCGGCATGCCTGTGAGAAGCATTGTGCGCGGCGAAGCCGACGTAGACGGCCAACACGTCGCCGAAGCAGAACTCCCCCGACCATTCCACGTGGGTGTCCGTAGCATGGTGATGATCGGTCGTCTTGAACGAACCGACTGCCGCGGTATATCTCTCCACGACACGAACACCTTCCCGTAGGCTAAGCAGAGGTGCGACGTTGGAGCGGTGCGGTGTCGCTCTTGCCCGGCGGATGCTTCGCTGGAGGGGTTCGGTTGCGCGGGCTGACGTGCTTGCGCAGGCGCGTGGTATCGCGCTCTGGCAGCTCGCGGCGTGTTGCGCGGGTGATGAGTCTTGGCGCAAACGTAGGCGAGTCGTGCTGCGCAGTCGCGTCGATGCGCGCGCTACCCGCTCTCTCGTGAGCGTTGCACAGCGCTCGTGATGCCTTGTCGGACCCGCTGCGCCTGTTGGGTGTTGAGTGCTGCAAAGCGCGACAAAGAGGAGCGCTTCGAGTCGAATCCGAGTGGGCGGTTGGCCACGGGCTAGAACGGGATGTCGTCGTCTGCCCCGATGGGGGTGCTGGCGCTGGAGGTGTTTCCGGAGCTGCTGGGTGCGCGGAACTGCGAGGGCTCGCTGTCCTCAGTGCCGGAGCCGCGTCCGCTGAGGAACTGCGGAACCGCTGGGTGATATGTCGGACATCGCGCTCGCCAGCCAGCTCGAGGTCAGCGCACGTACGGTGCGTCGCCAGCGTCACGCACGAGGCATCCCGAAGTGTCAGCCGGTCGATTGGGACCAGCAGCCACTCGGCGAGCGCCGTGATGATGAGCTTGCTGATGAGCTTGGGGTGGCGACCACAACCGTTTCCGCGCAGCGGCGTGCTCGATCGATTCCGCGGCTTCGGGGGGGATCGACTGGGATGCCGAGCCCTTGGGACGGGTGCCCGACCGAGAACTCGCGGAGAAGTTTGGCGTGACGCGCTCTGCGGTCCAGGCGCAGCGCAAACGGCTTGGAATTGCGCCCTTCACGAAGCGTGGCGGGTGACGGCGTGTGTCGGCCTCTTGTGTCGGCGGTTTCGTCGCGCTACTGTCGTGCCTCTGCGGATGTGGCCCAGAGAGACAGGCTGTCCTCATTGGACATAATCTAGATTATCGGTGTTTTTGCCACGGGTGGGTAGGGGACCTTGGGGCGGAAGATAGACCCAAAAATCGAGGTCCTGAAACGGCGGATGTTCAGTGCGAGCAGATGTGTTGCTCGCCGGGGGGTCTGTTACCGTTCAGGGCGTATGTCCGAGCCGTTGCGGCCCACCTTGCATATCCCTCGTCAGTGGGCGGAGCCGTTCGGGATCCTGCTCGGTCATTTTCAACGCCTTGAACTCCAGCTGCGGTCAGCGTGGTGTTCGCTCCGATGGAAAGAACTCGGGCACGAAGTCGAAGTCGAGGGCGATGAAGATCCCGAATGGGTCCTTCGAATAGCAGCTTGGAAGGACCCCGATATCCAGAAGAGCCTCGGCAAGAAGACGTTCCACGCGCTCTTGAGCAGCCTTTTCGAGAAGTACGACCTCGACTTCTGGGAGGGGATGAGATTCGATGGCGACATGGACGCTGTCTACGAGGGGCCTGATGTTCCTCTGCTGCTGCTGCGGAACGCGATGGCTCACGCGATGTGGTTGAGCCCTGCCCCACCTCGGGTATTCTCAAGCAGTCCGACGCAGCCCAGGGTCAGCCTGCTGCCCGACGACGTGCTTCCCATCCGGCTTCGTATTGACGCGAAGACGGTCGAGGTGTCGGCGATCATGGGGATCCGCGTGATCCCGTGCGCGAGCAAGCTTGTGGCGTGAACACGGGCCAGGCCGCCCCGTTTTTTTGGAACGAGCAGCGAGCGGCGTAGGTTCCGCGCGGCCATC
>CAYGTG010000298.1:0-8310 GCA_964352485.1 uncultured Nannocystaceae bacterium
CGGGGCGGCCCTGGGGCTTGGGTACGTGTCTCCGGTCAGCACGCTCATCCGATGGTTTCCGGACCGCCGCGGCATGGCCACCGGCATGGCGATCATGGGCTTCGGCGGGGGAGCGATGATCGCCGCTCCCCTCAAGGAATGGCTGCTTGGTTTGTACTACCGAGCCCCGCAGTACTTGGGCACAGCCGGCGACGTGGAGCTGTTCAACGACAGCGGCCGCCGGCTCGCCTCGGTCGCGGGGCAACTGCGCGAGGTCGTGGTCGTGGGGCCCGGCGAGGTCGCATCGATGATTCAGCCCGGGCCCGAGGGCGTCTACGTGGTGGGGACGGGCAGCACCGGAGTGGCGGCCACCTTCTTCACCCTGGGGGTCGTCTACTTCGTCGTGATGTTGTTCGCTTCGTTCTCGTACCGGGTTCCGGCCGAGGACTGGACGCCTCCGGGCTGGGCGCCTCCGCGCGGCGAGCAGGCGGGCAAGACGATGATCACCGGGCACAACGTCGACATCGACGAGGCGCTCAAGACCCCTCAGTTCTATCTGCTGTGGCTCGTGCTGTGCCTCAACGTCACCGCGGGCATCGGGGTGCTCGGGGTGGCCAAGACCATGATCCGCGAGATCTTCGGTAGCAGCCTGCCCGCGACAGTGGACGGCTCCTTTGCCGCCACCTACGTGCTGATGATCGGCGTCTTCAACATGGCGGGCCGCTTCGTTTGGGCCAGCCTCTCGGACGTCATCGGGCGCAAGACCACCTACACGATCTTCTTCGTGCTCGGCGCTGCTTTGTACCTGAGCATCCCCTACGCGGCCCAGCGGGTGAGCGCCTCCCCGGCGATGGTTTGGCTGGTGGTCTTCTATGCGGCGACGATGATCATCTTCACAATGTACGGAGGAGGCTTTGCCACCATCCCCGCCTATCTCGCGGATGTGTTCGGTACCAAGTTCGTGGGCGGAATCCATGGACGCCTGCTCACCGCCTGGAGCACCGCGGGCGTCCTGGGGCCGCTGGTCATCACGTCACTGCGGTCCAGCGCCTTGCGCCAAGCCATCGAAGATCTGGCCGCCGCCGTCGACCCGGCCGCCTTCGAGGCCAAGTTCGGCGCGGGCAAGAGCCAGCTCGACGCCCTAATCGACGCCAAGACGGTCACCGTCGCCAAGCTGATGGAACTCGCGCCCGCCGGCACGATCGATCCCTCAAGCGCGCTGTACAACTCCACGATGCTCGTCATGGCGGGCTTGCTGCTGGTCGCGCTGCTCGCCAACCTGCTGGTGCGGCCGGTCGATCCGCGGCACCACCTGCGGCCCGAGACCGAGCGCGAGTCTTAGGCAGTCGGAAGGGAATGTCGCTCTATGGCCCTCGCGCTCTTGAGGGCTCAGCTCTCAGAAGCATCGCCTGCTGCCAGGCCGACCAGCTCCCAGTACGCCGGCAACCTGCCGCGCTCACCCTCAAACGCCTCCACGGCGGCCTTCAGCTTGGCCTTGCGCGCCGCGTGCTGCTCGGCCAGCCATGTCGCTCGCAAGGCCACGACGGGACTCATGCCCTCGGGGACAGGGCCGACCTCGCCGAGCTGGTTGAGCACGAAGCTGTAGGCCTTGGCGAGCCGCGCGAGCGGAAGCTTGGCGTAGCTGTAGTCCAGCGGCGCGCCTTCCTGCGCCTCTTCGAGCATCTGGTCGATGACCGCGTTGTCGAGGTGATCATCGAGCAGTGTGTCTCGGCTGTGCCACTCGGCGACGACCGATAGTGCTGGGTCGTACTCCAGGTCAGAGGGGCTGTGGGTCTCGAAGTGGGTCACGCCGAAGGCGGCCATCCAGTTGGCCAGGCCCCTCGATGAGAACGAGGACAAGGTCTTCCACAGCGTGACGCCCTGCTCGGCGTAGTGGGTGGAGGCCACCTCCGAGCAGAACTGCTCCTGCGGGTCGGCGAAGTCCATCTCGAAGTCGTAGGGGACGTGGCGCGCGTTCGCCTCCGCAAGCGCGGCCTGGGCAGCACGGTGCGGCATCATGGGATCGGCGATCATCACCGGGTGCTCGGGCCGCATGCGGAGCACCAGTACGCGGAGCTTCTTGTCGCGGAAGTAGGCTTCGGGGGTCGCGATGGCGATGCCCTTTTCGATGTGGGCTTCGATCAGCTTGGCCTCGCCCGATTCGTCTACGTGAACCACGGCGACGTGGCTGAAGTTTCCCGGGTAGTCGTTGCCCCGGGCGATGAACGCCGAGGTCGGTGCGCCGCCGCGGGAGACGAGCAGATCTCCACTGTGGATGCGGACCCCCTCGTAGTCGACCGACGGTGTCTGGGAGGGGACGGTGTCGACTCGATTGAGGGTGGGTGCCTCTTCGGCCGGCAGCTGGAGCAGGAGCGCTTCGGAAGCCGCGCGGGAGCCGTACAACAAGCGGTACAAAGTCTGACGTCCGGACGCGTCGCTCGGCCAGGAGACGGAGGCTGCCTTCGCATTTCGCCACAACGCGTTGCGAACCGCGAGGAAGCGCGGGCCCGCGTCCGCGCAGCGACCCATGTCGGCGGTCAGCTCGAACAGCCCCTGCAGCACGGCGTCCCATCGCGCATCGTCCGGAGGTGTCGCCGCCCGGCCCAGCGCGTCCGCGTCCGCCTCGAGCGCGGCGGCCCGTGTCTGCACATCGGCAGGGCACGCCTCGTTGGCGTCGAAGCGTGCGGCGAGTTGCTCGAACTGTGGGGCCGCGTTCCAGGCAAAGCTATCGTCCGTCCGCGCAGGCGGCTCGTCGTGAGGGCACGGCGGGAGCCACAGCAGGCCGATGATGCACAGGGCGGCGAGGCCGACTCGCTGCAGCGTCCGACGCTTCACTGCCGCAGCCTATCAACCGCGCTACGTAGCGCTACGTAGCGAGCGGCCCCAAACGCTCGATCGAGCCCGAAAAATACCGAATTGCGGCAATTGTCGGGGGCACGGGGGGCGCCCATGCTGAACCTGAGCGATGAAGCGTACGACTTGGATGATTTGGGTGGCCGCAGTGGCCCTGGCCGGGTGTTCGGAAGGACCCGCAGGGGGCGACGGAAGCGGAGCGGGCGAAACCGATGTGGGCCCGGGGACCGCGGGCACCTCAGGTGGGGAGACCAGCGCGGACGAGACCGGTTCGGACGAGACCACGCAGGGGGACACGGGGGAGCCCGAGCCTGAGCCGGAGTACCTCTCGCCGGATGAACACCTCGTTCGGATCTCGATGGCGCTCCGCGGCACTCGTCCGAGCCTGGAGGATCTGGACGCTGTACGGCAGGACCCCAGCCGCATCCCAGACTTCGTCGACGCATACATGCAGGGACCTGGTTTTGCCGAGACCGTCCGAGATCTGCACAACGACGCGCTGCTGACCAATGTCGATGGGCAGCTTCCTGCACTTGCCCCGCTGGAGGATGTCCAATCGTTCGCGATCTCGAACTCGGTCATGGGAACCGCGTTGCATCTGATCGAGCGCATCGTCGTCGAGGACCGGCCCTACTCGGAGATCGTCACCGCGGACACCTGGGTCGTCGATGACATCGCCGCCGCGGTCTACGGCATCGACGACGGCGGGAGTGGTTGGCGCGAGGTTCCGATCCCCAGCGGTCGTCCGGCGGCCGGCATTCTCAGCGACAACGCGTTCTTCCTCCGGCACACGTCAGCCAACTCCAACTTCCATCGCGGTCGCGCCAACGCGGTAAGCACGGCGTTGCTCTGCTTGGACTACGAGGACAACAACATCGAGCTGGATGAGGGCATCGACCTGACCGATGCCGCCGCGGTCGCGACCGCTCTGAGCACCAATACTGCGTGCCTCGCCTGTCACGACACGCTCGATCCTCTCGCGAGCCACTTCTTCGCCATCGCCGGCAACCCGATGGGCAACCAGATCACCGGGTACCCCCTCCCTGATCTCTATGACTCGCAGAGGGAAGACGATTGGATGGCGTCCACCGGCAGGGCTCCGGCTTTCTACGGGGAGGAGTCCTCGGACATTGGGACGCTGGGTGCGTTGATCTCGACCGACCCGCGGTTCTCCGCCTGCACGGCTCGTCGATTCTACGCGTACTTCCTGCGGACCGATCTCGAGGACGTCTCGCCAGGCACGATCGACACCTTCGACGCCGTGTTCACCGACAGTGAACTCCAGGCCAAAGCCTTGATCAAGGCGATCATGCTCTCCGATGACTTCCGAATCTCGGCGGCCAGCAGCGAGGGGACCGGCGACGAGGTGCAGGGCTACCTTCGCGCCCGTCCGTTCCAGCTTGCGCGGATGATCGAAGACCTGACCGGCTTTCGGTGGGAGCTCGATGTACAGCTGCTGCAGCCGGAAACGAGCGCCGGAGTGTTGGACCTGGTCCGCTCATCCAGCATCGGATTCCAAGTGTTGGGCGGCAGCACCGACTCGTTCACCGTGCTCGACTCGATCGACACGACCAACGCCACCACCTCGCTCTTCCTCCGCCAGCTTGCGGCAGAATCTTCCAGCTTCGTCGTCGAGCAGGACGCGATGGCGGACGAGCCCAGGTTGCTGTCGGCGGGGCTGGTCACCGAAGAGGACGCTGTGCGGGCTCAGTTGGTGGCGTTGTTCGACCGCATCCACGGGGAAGCGCTCGAACCAGACTCCGACGACGTGGACGATGCCGTAGCGCTGTTTGACGCTGCGCTGGCTGCTTCGGGCGATCCGGCCCGGGCCTGGAAGACCACCCTCACCGCGATGCTTCGCGACCTCGGCATTCTTTTTTACTGATTGGAGCGGACATGATCTCTCGACGACAATTTCTCGGTTCGAGCGCGGCTTTGGCCGCTGCGACTTTGGGCGGCGTAGGCACCACGCGGGCCAACGTGGCCAACAAACCACGCAGGCTCATCACGGTGTTCGTCGATGGAGGCTGGGACATCGCCCACTCGATCGACCCCAAACCCAATCTCGTCGCCACCCCAGACTACGATGAGATCACGATGTTCGAGGACATTCCGATCCTCACCCATAGCTCGCGGCCCAACATCACCGGCTTCTTCGAGCAGTACGCACCGATCACCGCCATCGCTCACGGCATCAACGTGCGCTCGATCTCCCACAAGGTTTGTGAGCGGAAGATGTTTACCGGGCTCCCGTCCGGAGCCGGCCCTGACGCAGGCGCCATCGTTGCCAACGAGCACGCGCGCGACTATCCAATGCCGTATTTCGTCGTTGGCGCTACGGCATATACCGGTCCGCTGAGCGTCATTTCTGGTCGCGTGGGACGGCAGGGGCAGATCAACGCACTGCTCGACCCCGACGACGCGTTCCCACGGTTTGAGCAGTCCCCCTACTTCCACGAAGGATTCGAGGCCGATGTGGACGAAGAATCCGCGATTCGAGCGTTTCTCGATGCGCGGCTGGAGCGAGAACGGGCGACGCGCGGGCAGTGGGGATCGAACCGCGCGCGCATCGATGACTTCATCGAGTCGATGAACAAAGCAGCGGTGCTCCGCGACAACGCGGAGTACTTTGGAGAAACGGGAACCCAACTCGATCTCTCCGACCAGGTCGAGCTGGCCCTGACGGCACTGGAGCGGGACCTCGCGTGGTCGGTTGGCATCACGGCCAACCTCGGCTTCGACACCCATGAAGGCAACGATCAGCAGGGCCAGCTTCAAAACGCGCTGTTCGGGGGCTTGTCGAACCTTGCGCAGGCGCTGATCGACCGCGACTTGCTCGATGACACGGTCGTGGCCGTGTTCTCGGAGATGTCTCGGACCCCCGCGCTCAACGGCAACGCCGGAAAGGACCACCATCCGGTCACCAGCGCGTTGGTGTTTGGTGGTGGCGTGGCCGGAGGGGCGGCGTATGGCGCAAATGGGGACAACGTGGAGGCGCTGCCGGTCGACTTCGAGACCGGCTCGACCGACGTCGGCGATCTGAGGTCGCTGGACTCGGCGGCCTGGGTCGCAGGGGTCGCAGCGCTCGCGGGCGCCGATGCTTCGCCTTATCTTGGGGCCGATCCGTTTACGGCGTTCATCGGCTGAACCGCTGCTGGTACCCTTCGACCGTGAGGCTCGCGCTACTGCTCGCCTTGAGCGGGCTTCAGGGTTGCATCGATGTGGGTGCGTTCGCGTGCGAGCCCGGCTCGTGCGACTTGGATGCTCGCGACGGGGTCTGCGAGCCGCAGGGTTGGTGCAGCTACCCCGATGACGAATGTGATTCACGCCGCCGGTTCGAAGCTCGTGCCCCGGGCCCCTTGGGTGGCGCTTGCGTAGAGCCTGCGGGTTCGAGCTCGGCGGCGTCCTCGAACGGCGGGAGCTCCGAGTCTTTCACCACCACCGAGAGCAGCGGGAGTGCCACGACGGGACAACCTGCCTGTGATGGTCACGGCTGCGGTTGGACGAGTGTGGAGTCGGGCGCACTTCACACCTGCGCGGTCGATGGCAACGGCGCCGTGTGGTGTTGGGGCTTGGGTCCCAATGGTGAGCTCGGGACCGGGGACAACCCCGAGTTCCGCAACTGCCCCCAAGCTCCCGCGGGCGCGCTCGTCGAGCAGGAGATGCTGGCGGTCGGGGGGCACACCTGTTCCTCGACCTCTGAGGCTCTGCACTGTTGGGGCCCCAACGGGCAGAGGCAGATCGACTGGTTGGCATCGGAGCCTCGGTTCCTCGATCCTCATTCCGTCGCTCTGGGAGCTCGGGAGCCCATTCGTGCGGTGGGGACGGGAGGGAACCTGACCTGCGTGGGCATTTCAGATCGCGTGCTGTGCTGGGGACAGGGGGCATCCGCGCCCGACGTCACGCCGACGCCCGCCGTGGTCAACGCTATTGGCGTGGGCGACGCGCACGTGTGCGGCTTGCTCGATGACGATTCGCTGTGGTGCTTGGGCTCGGACGCACGTGGGCAGTTGGGCGGCGGTGCGGGGGATCAGTCTGCCACCCCGGTCCAGCCCGACCTGGCAGGCGACGCCGCCATCCAGCTGTCCGTAGGCGCTCGACACTCCTGTGCCATCACCGAGGGGGACGGATCCGATGCCCGAAAGGTGAAGTGCTGGGGGGACAATCGGTCCAACCAGGCTGGCGGTATCGACACGCAGGTCGAGCTTCCGCGCGACGTCTCCGGCGACCTTGTGCCGGGTGAGTGGGTCGATGTTGCGGCAGGTGTGCTGCACAGCTGCGCGATCAATGCCCAGGGCGAGGTCTGGTGCTGGGGCGGCAACGCGTACGGTCAGGTCGACCCGCACGCGGACGATCTCAGCCTGCTGCGTACAGCGTCTCGAATCGAGCTCGATCCGGTGGTGGATGCCGTGGACATCGCGGTCGCGACGACGATCACGTGCGCGCTGGACCGCGACGCCTCGTGGTGGTGCTGGGGGTGCCTGCAGCCCGGAGAGCTCGTCAGCAACGGCACCTGTACGGTCTCCCCGCCGACGCTCTTCGAGCCGTGCGGGACCGGTTCAGGCTAAGCCGCGCTGCACCACGTACCGGGCGAGGGCGGCACGGCCGGGGAGTCCAAGCCGCTCGTAGATATTGGAGAGGTGGGTCGTCACCGTCCGCGGGCTGATCCCGAGCTCGGTGGCGACCTCTTGGCTCGTCAGGCCATGGGCGACGTGGCAGGCGACTTCGATTTCGCGCTTGCTCAGCTGAATGTCGTCTTCGACGGGCTTGAGATTGTCTCGCGTCTGATAGACGAAGCGCAGCGTCGCCTCCGGCCCCACCTGGACCCGGTCGCCCTCTCGAAGGATCACCATATCGACCCGCGTCCCGTTGACGAAGGTTCCGTTGGTGGAGTCGAGGTCGATCAGGTTGGCGATGTCATCATCCGAGATGGCGATCTTTGCGTGCCGTCGAGAGATTCCATCGTCCGTGAGCGTGAGGTCGGCCGAGTCGCTACGGCCAATCGTCGTGCTCCCGGTTGTCAGCGGGAGCACGGTGCCGGCACTCGTCCCTGCGAGGACCTCCAGGCATGCGAGTTCGCCCGGGGCTCGGCCACGGGCAACCCGAACCGGCCGGACTTCGGTGGGCTTGTCGGCTTGGGAAGCCATCGTCGGCGCGCTCCGAGATCATAGCCCGGCGCGAACCCGATCGGGCCGCGAGCGCTGACGCGCCACGATCACGGTGCGAATGACCGCGCCGGTGAGAAGCGCACCGCCCACGCCGATGACCGCAAACCCGACCCGCTGCTGGAGGCGAGCGCCCGTACGTTCCTCGACCCATTCGTCGTGCGACCCTGTCGGTGCCCCGGCGGCGCGCGCAGAAGCCGTCCCGATCAACACCGCGCCTACAACCGCCACGACGCCTCCGGTGGTCCACAGGGCCACCATTGCGGGGTCGGGGCGTCGGACCTCGTGCGCACGCTTCTGGGCGCGGCGGCCG
>CAYGTG010000299.1:0-1619 GCA_964352485.1 uncultured Nannocystaceae bacterium
GCGTCTGATGCGTGTCGCGCTGCGGCAGCCCGAGCTCTCGGCGCAAGGCATTCTCCGTGAGCACGTCCTCGACGTAGGCCCCACGGCCGATCGTCGCGGCCTCTTCGTGATTCGACCCTCCGGGGATGGGGTCGGAGGGGTCGCGGATCTCGTGCAGCAGCGTGCCCTCCATGGCGTGCAGCGCATGCAGCAGCTCGTGCATGAGGAACGCGTGCGGCGGGGCGGCACAGGGCTCTCCCGCCTCGTCGAGCACGATGCACAGGCGGTTGTAGAGCACCCGGATCGAGCCGGGCTCCACCGGATCTCCGGGCTCGAGCACCGCCTCGCGACCCGTCGCGTCGGTCTGTGTCTCGGCCGCGTGCGCCCTCTCGAGGTCGAAGCCTCCCGCGGCGAACACCGTGTTGGCGCAGGTCGTCTCCCCGCCCTGTGGATCGGGCCGGGGCCGCAGCTTGACCCGGCCGCCCAGCGCCTCGGCCCGCTCGTGGACGCGCGCCAACACCTCGGCTCCCACGGAAGTGGCCTCAAGCGTCGCCAAGTCGCCGAGAAGCTCCGCACTCGCCTCGCTGTGGCCGATCACGATGAGCCCAGCGCCCACCTCTTCGCGCACCGTAGATCCGTCGGCCTTGGGCGGATCGGCAGCCTCGTCCACGTCGACGCAGCCGTGCAGGCCACACGCCTGCTCCGCGTGATCGGCCGGCTCGGGCGACGCGCAGGCACAGCACGCCGCGAAGGATGCCAACACCGAGCGCCGATGGAACCTGAGCACGATCACCGAAGTACCATGAGCCGGGCCGTGATGCATGGCGCACGGACCCGCAACGCGCTCACACGAGGACTGCGATGAGCAATGCCATGGCGTCGCCGCTGAGGCTCTTGCCGAGCCGTTAGGCGCGTCTGTATCGACGTCGCCGCATGCCAAGCGCGAGGAGCAACAGCGCTCCCATGGTCGACGGACCCCGAGCATCGGGTGCAACGCTGCATCCGGAATCGCCGTCAGCGGCGGCTTCACCTGCGCCATCGTCCGTATCGGTGTCGCCGAGTCCCGACTCGGAATCGGAATCGGTCTCCCCCTCGTCGGGGTCTACTGCAGCGCCCCGAGCAACGCTCGGTAGGAGTTCTGTTCTCCGACGGCGCACCCATTGGCCGGAACGTCGTCGCACGCGACGGTGCCAACGTCCGAGCAGGAGTCGAGGAAAGCGGTCGGTACGTCTTGGACGACGCTGTTCATCAAGTCGCCCGGCGTCGTCGTCACGTTGAGGCCCAGACCAACACCGATGTTGAAGGCGGCCGTGTCCGCAATCTGGTCGACCGTGAGGCCATTGATGTCGAGGTCGAAGATGAGCGCGACGTTCTCTTCGTTCATGTTTCCGCAGTCGTTCATCGCGGCCCCGGTAACAGTGCTGGGAAACCCGAACCCGGTCGGCGATTCGGTGGTCAGCACCACCATTCCGTACGAGGCCTCGACGCCCGGGTCCTCGGTCGTGAACTCGACCGGAAGTCCCTCGAACCGCGCCTCGAGAGCGCTGAGGATCTGCGCGGCTCGTGGCGCATCGGGGAACGCAGGGAGGACTGTGCCCGAGGTGATGAGAGCGGTCTCCCCGGCGGGGGCTCGGTCAACC
>CAYGTG010000299.1:1629-8300 GCA_964352485.1 uncultured Nannocystaceae bacterium
CGTGGGATCGCCACCGGTTCCGCCGGTCGAATCTCCAACCGTCGGCGGGTCTTCGGTCTCGCCGCCTGTCGTTTCGGACGGGTCGCCCGAAGTCGTGCCGTCTGTCGTCACGCCTGGCGAGGTGGAGCCGCCACTGGGATCGCTTGAGGAATCTCCACCCCCGGACGGATCCGGATCCCCGGTCGCGGCCTCGCCCACGGAAGACACGCCGCCGGGTCTCCCGCCCTCATCGGCCGAGCACGCGACCAGGGCGGGTGCCAGGACAAGAAGGCAGAACGGGTGACTTGGGAGGCCATAACAACGCGCACTACCGCCCGGGACGCTATACGACCGGGAGGTTCGTGGCGAGTCGGACGGGCAACGACTCCTCGACGAGGAAGACGAGTGGCCGGCGGCTGATGGGGATGCCGCAGCTCTCCAAGGCTGAGCTCGGATCGCCGACCTCTCAGCGCGACTTCGGGTTAATCGTGTTGATCACACCTTCGGCGTCCTGGATGTACCGCACCTCGTAGACGACGCCCCGGTCATCGGTCGCATCCCAGCCGGTCTCCCCCCCATCGGACTTATCGCGGCAGTACCAGGTGCCTTGCACCGCCGTCGTGGAAGCCTCGAAGCTCTCGAAGGCATGACGGTCGACCGTCTTGCGGTCGAGCACGTAGACCTCCGCACTGGTTCGGTCCACTTGGGGGTCTGCACGGGGTTGCTGCAGCATCGCCTTCCGATCCACGCACGATGCGAGCATCAACACGACCCCACACGCCAAACCTGCCGTCCTCGTCCTCGCCATGGTGCAACGGTACATGTTGGCCACGAGCGTTCCGAGTCTATACGATTGCCCCATGGTCCTCCGGCCGGGACGACTCCGGCCGGGTCTCGGTCTGGTCTGCGGCGAACACGAACACCTGGTCGACCGACAGCCTGTCGAATTCCCCGAAAACGCGGACCTCGAGACGTTGCCACGGAGCGAGCGGAAAAAGGTCGAGGACGCTGCGTTGGCCGAATGCGAGGCCTCGGACGGTGACGCCGAGACTGACGGATCGACCTCGGGCGGCTGAGGCCCCGATCCCCAGCGGACCGCGCCGAGCCTTCAGGCTGACGGCGGGACGCAGGCCTTGCCGCCGCCGCCATCCACGAACGAGATGCTCGACGAACAGTTGGACTCATTGTCAGCGTCGCGGTTCACGTTGCACTCGGACTTGTCGCGGCAGACCCGGAAGCAGTAGTTGTTGCCGTCGTCGTGCGCGACACAGGCCGCGCCCAGCGGGCAGTCATCATCTGCGGTGCAGTCGGCCAGCCCGCAGTAGCCCCCCTTGAACTGTGGCAGGCATTCTTGGTCCGGCGCGCCATCGGTGTCGGCATCGTCGGGGTTGCAGGGTTCGTTCGCTCCACATTGCGCGCCGACGCCGAGTTCGTCCGCGTCGCTCGGGCCGTCGTCACCGTTGTGGCACCCCGTTGCGAGTGCGATCGAGACGGTGGCAGCCCACAGGATTCGTTTGATCTTCATGTCTCTCACGCCACCCCTGATCCCGCTGAGCATACATAGGTCTGGGCGGATGAACTGTCACGAAAGGCCGGGGTCGAGGTCGCAGACGTTGGTACCGGTGACGCCGGGCCGAAGCAAGTCGCGTCGGTCGGGCAATCTTCCCCATCGGTCGCCAGCGAAACGAGCAGTGCATGCGGCGGATCGCCCAGCAGCGTCTGCAAGCGCGCATCGAGCAGGCGGACCAACGCACCGGCACCGCCGCGCCCGTCCCCCCGGCGTCTCGAACGGACAGTGACGAGTCTCCGTAGAACCCGTCGATGATGTGCGCGTACTTCTTGTTCACGACCTTGCGCTTGACCGTCATCGTCGGCGATCTTGAGTTCGGTGCCGGGCAGCTTCGGTCCGACCTTGCCGATGACGTCGTTGCCCGGCAGCGACACCGTCGCCGGCTGTCGAGCTACGCGAGTGAGTCGAAGAAGCTCTCCGCTTCTTTCTTCGCGTCTTCGGCGGACTTCCCGTAGCGCTCTTGAAGCCGGCCCACGAACTTGTCCCAGCTGCCTTCGGCTCGATCGAGATCGTCGTCGGTCAGCTTTCCCCACTTTCGCTTGATGTCACCGCGAAACTGCTTCCATTTTCCTGTGAAGATGTTGTTGTCCATGTTCGCGAGGTGTTGCAAGCAGCAGGCCAGCGGCCCCGGCATTCATCACTGGCTCCCCGTGCGGGCGAAGTGGGCAAAACTGCCCACCTGTGCGCTGAGGACCGCCCACCCCACGCGCGCCAGCAGGACAGACGTCCATGGGCTTGGGAATGAGGTCGATGAAGGCGACGAGCTTGGGCGAGAGTTGTCTACGGGTCGGGATGCGTGCATCGACGACAAGGCCCCCGGGGTTGCCGACGCCCTGGGGGCTGCGGTGGCTAAGGGGCTCGACGAGCGTCTCGCCTTCCTTGGGCTGTCCGATCTGGGTGAGGCCGGCGTAGGCGGTGAGTCCCGGCATGCCCAGCACGCCCAGCGCCCAGGTCGGATGCACCGGGCTCGTGCAAAGGTTGATGACACCACGACCGTCGGAGACTGCACGCACGAGCACACCTCGCAGCCGCTCTGGTCGACGTCGCAGCGCCGAACGCCCTCAAAGCAGATGGGCTTGTCGTCGAGTGCCCCCACTCCGCTTCTCGCTCCCGGATTTCTTGACCCATCGCTTCGGTGCAGGTCGAGCAGCTACAACGGCCGACGAGAGCACAGGGCCCGAACTGACGATTCCCAGTGCTCCGGCTCCGCGGTCTCAAGTCGGCCACCGACGCCGATCAGCAGCTCGTTGAATTCGCCACGGGGGCTTTCTCTGCACCCACCGCCGACCGCGATGTTCCGAATCCGACCTGTCCTCAAAAGCCACATGGCGGCTTGTTCCGGGCACACCGACTCCAACCTCGGCGCTAGCAGCCGCGGCGGTCGCTATCACTCGGACCCGAGTTCCGCAACCGGGCGTTGAAGCGTCACGCCTTGCTGGTCGGCCCACACCTGCAGCCTCGCAAGGATCGCCGCCTCGACATCATCCGGGTTGGTCCCCCACACGAGCACGGTGCCGCGCGGCAGCTGCAACATCTTCTGCTCCAGGTCGGCGATGCTCCGGACGTCGTACTGGCCCAGCGAACCGGTCACGTCGCCGTTGGCGGCAAACGACCACAGGACGAAGGCGGGCTTGCCATCGTTCCACTGGCTCAGAATGCCCTCGACGTCGCGGCGGCACGCTTCGTCGTAGCAGTGCTTCGCCAGCGGCTCAAGCTCGTGGGTGGTGAGCGTCCAGCCCTTGGCGGTCGCGATCGTGCGCCGGAGCCGGCGGTGCAGATTTGCCTCCGGCGAGCCCTCGCTCAGCGGACGAGGTAGGTCAGCAAGCTCATCCGGAAGTAGGTCGAGGCCCGGTAGAGTTCCCAGACGTCCTCGAGCACTGCCGAACTGGCGTAGCGGGCGATCATCTTGGACCGCAACTCCAGGGTGGCACCATAGGACACGGGCAGGTCCGCCGGGGTTGTCGCGCGGGCCCCAGCGATGAGCACCGCGTCGAGCTCGGGAAGCGTGCGTTCAGGCAGCAGGCCTAGGGTCTTGGGTGTGAACGAAACGCGGGCGCCCGTCTCGCGAGACAGCTCCGCAACGATGAACGCGCGCGCCGTGTTTCTCGATCCCGCTCCGTTCGAGTTCGTCGATCAGCTCCAGGCGTCCTGGACGGTCATTCGCGACGAATGCCTCGCGCTGCGCCCTTGTGACTTCGAGCCGTGGGTGCAGCGCGAGATGTATGGCGAAGGCTGGGAGGTCTACGGCCTGCTTGCGTTTGGGCGGCGCGTCGAGGGAGGCCTCGCCGCGTGCCCAAGGACCGCCGAACTCGATGCGCCCGAGGCCAGCTCCGGTGCCACCGCTAGGGCCCGTCGTTCGGATCATGGAGCGCCCCGGTACGCTTAGGATTCGAATGCTCCCCACGGTTCCAACGGCGATGGACGTGACCGCGAAGCCGAGCCGCCCGAGTTCCGCGCCTCGTTGACGGTCGCCGCCCGCGAGGTCCGCCACTCGCGAGCTGACCCACGCCGAGCCCTCTCCGAGGATGTTGTCGTCGACACCCGGCTGCAGGCCCCCTGCCCACCAGCAGGGCACCGCTACGGCAGCAGCTCTTCGATCTTCCCAGGCACTTCGCCCAGCGTCTCGGGCACGCCCACGGCTTGCAGCGCGGTGTTGAGAATCGCCGTGGGGTGTCGACCCGCGCCGTCGATGTGTCGCCCGATGTTGTCGGCGTGCAGACCACCGGCCTTGCCGCCGAGCAGCATGCACATGTTCTCGGTGCTGTGCGGGCTGCTCTCGGAGCCCGTGGAGGTGTCGTAGCCCCAACCGCCTTCAAACGCGAAGGCCAGCGCGGTGCTGTCGAGCAACGAGTTTCCCTCGATGTCGAGCGTGTCGCGAAGACGCGAGGTGAGCTGGCCGTAGAAGTCCAGGTGCCACGCTGCAACCTGCCCGAGTGCCTGCATCTGCGCGTCACCACCACCGACGCGGCCGTGCGTGATCTCGTGCACGTCGCTGGGGATGCCCAACGGTGGGAACACGTTCATGAAGCATTCCGCCTGGGTGATCATGAACGACGCAACGCGCGAGATGTCGCAGGCCAGCGCCATGTGGATCAGGTCCACCATGACTTGAGCGCGAAGCGCTTCGTTGGAGTAGGCCTGGTCGTTCTCGAAGTCGGACCCATGGCTGTAGTCGGCGATGACGCTGCCGATCGGAGGATCGTCGCCGGGGTGCTCGGGCAAGATGCACGCGGGCGAGTCGGGAAGCTCGAGCTCCTCGAGGCGACCTTCGAGCGCCCGAATCTCGTCGAAGTGCCGCTGCATCCGCAGGGAGTCTTCCTTGCCCAAGCGACTGATCAAGCTCTCGGCATCTTCCGAGACCAGGTCGACCACGCTCTTGCGCATGGCCAGCTCGCGACGGGCGGCGGCGGCGAGCTCGGGATCGGGCGGAATGAAGCCCTCGAACAGCGACTCATACGCAACCCGAGGACTGGTGATCGGAGGCAGCTGCTCCATCTCGCCGGCCTCATTGCGACGTGCCGAGATGACGCCGTTGGAGCCCCCGTCGCCTTCGCCGTAGTAGTAGGCCGGCTGCGCGCCGTAGATCAGCGCGTCCTGCAGGGTGCCCTCGGCGAGGTAACGCGCGGCGAGCTGGTCGGAGGAGTCCGACATCATCTGCGAGCCGTTCTGACGGGTCCCCGTGGCCAAGACGCGGTGCGCCGTGCTGTGGAAGCCCGTGGGTCGACCACCGGGAGGCACGTCGGCCGCCGAGGGCATGCTCAAGCCCGAGACCATGCTGATGACGTCGGTGACCCCATGGGTCCCCAGCGGCTGTATGCCAATCGGGAGCGTCTCGGCGTTCAGCGCTCCGTACTCGGCCGGCGCGAGGTGGTTGCCCGGGTTGGAGCCCACGGAGAAGCCAGCGAACATGAAGACGTAACGCTGCGGCGTCTTGCCACCGTGCGCCTTGCCGACCATGGCCTCGAGGAAGGGGAGCGCGAGGGTGGTTCCACCTACGCCGCGCAGGAATCGTCGCCGGGTTAGACCGTGTCGCATCATTCTCCCTCTCCCTGAAGCTCGCGGCGGTGTCGGAAGGCTTCGGAGCTCACGTAGGTCTCGACAAAGCCGAACAGCTCGAACGTGCCGTCTTGGTCCTCGAGCACCCGCTCGATCAACGCCTCATCGTGTTCGTCCAGCTCGAAGTGCCCCGTGGCGTAGCGGTAGAGCATCCGCGAGGCACACGCTTCGACGAGTCCACTTTCGACGGCCATCTCGCCCAGCTCCTTGGGGCCGTTGAAGGCACCCACGCCGACAAAGTCTCCATCGCCGGTGAGCTCGCACTCGGGCTTGTCCGGCTCTTCGGTTCGCAGGGCTCCCGAGGCGTCGTACTGCTCGAGCCCAAACCCGATCGGATCCATCAGCTGGTGACACGACGAGCACGCCGGCTCGTTCATCATGTAGTAGCGCTCGGTCTTGCACGCGCCCGGGTCCGCGCCGGGCGGCTCGTCGACGTCGACCATGAGGTCGTCGGCCGGCAGCGGGATCTCTTGGCAAAACAGTCGGGTGCGGACGAGCAGGCCGCGCTGCGTTGGGCTGGTGTCGCCGAACTTGACCCCGACGGACAAGAACGAGCCGTGTGACAGCAAGCCGCCGCGACCGCTCTCTTCGTACGGGACCCAGCCTTCGCCGCCTGCGGGCTCTGGGATGCCGTAGTGCTCCGCCAGCTCGGCCGTCACGTACGTCTCGGTCGCGGTCAGCAGCTCGGACCAGGGCTGTCGCTCGTCGAAAATATTGCGCTCGATGAGCGCCTGGGTCTCGCCCAGCATGGCGCCGGAGAGCCCCTCGTCGGCCAACTGGTGGTAGCCGAGCCACAACCCGTGAAAGCGACCGATCGACGTCCGGCCTTCGTCTCCTTCGAGGAGCTGCGAGGCCGCGGCAGCGATGCCCTCACGACTGTCGAGCTCGCCGGCCTCGGCCGCGTCGAGCAACCACGGCGCCGGCGTGGTGCCGGCCAGGAAGAACGACAGGCGCGTCGCAACCTCGTAGGCGCCGAGACGAAACACGCCCGGCTGACCGACGACCTCCTCACCTGTGATGTCCCGGTTTGATCCGGGCAGTTCGAGGCGGCTCGTCTCAGGCACAG
>CAYGTG010000300.1:0-8297 GCA_964352485.1 uncultured Nannocystaceae bacterium
GACGCTTCGCTCTCTTGCTCCGCCCCCCTCTCCCGAAACCCGGAACGGACTTCAGGTCTGCGGTACTAGCCCACCTGAGGGGGTGCATCGGGCGGATTCGACGATCCTCGCAGCGCCGTGATCAGCACCCCGACCAGGTCGGACTCGGTGACGATTCCCACCAGGGCGTTGCCGTCCACCACCGGAAGGCAGCCGATCTTGCGGCTGTGCATCACGGTGGCTGCGTCGAGCAGTGGGGTTGTTGGCGCCACGACGAAGAGTTCGCAGTTCATGATCTCCCCAACCGCAATCTGACGACGGTAGGCCTTCGCGTCGTTTTCGTCGAGGCCGGCCCAACAGCTCGCCGCGGCAGACAAGAGATCGCGATCGGAGACGATGCCCACCAGCTGGTCGCTTTCACCGAGCACGGGCAAGTGCCGGACATCGATCGCCTTCATGAGCTGGTCGGCCAAGCTCACGGTCTCCTTCGCGACGAGGGTGACCAGATGAGTCGACATCACATCACGAACGAGCATCGTCATCCAGAGCAGGCTCCCCGCGAGGGTCCACCTTGGCAAGCGCCGTTCTTGCCGGCACGTGGGCGTCGACCGAGCATCCTGTGCCGGCCGCTGCTGGGCTTTGGGAGGCTGCGCCCGCCGCCCTCGATTGACACTCGGACGGCTCGTCACGGACCATACTCAGGCATGGTGTCTTCTCGTCTGGACGTGGTGAGTCTGTCTGCGGGCTTCGTTTTGCTTTGCGGATGTTTCTCGCCGGACCCGCTCAGCGGCGCAACCGCGACGGATGGCACCGAGAGCGGCTCGTCGTCGGGTCCAGGCTCCACGGATTCGACACCCGGCACCTCGAGCATCGGGACAAGCACCTCGGGCCCATCGTCGACGAATCCGACGAGCGGCACCAATCCAACTGGCGAGACCGACCCGACCGACCCGACTGGGGATCCGGACACCACACCGCCGACTATCGAGGACTTTGATGTCTCACCCACGGTGGTCGACGAGGCCCGTTTCGTTCAATTGGCCGCCACGGTGACTGACGATGTTGCGGTCGACCGCGTCGAGTTCTTCCAGGGCGACGAAATCATCGGCACCGCGACCGAAGAGCCGTACGAGATCGAGTGGAAGATCAAGACCGAGGCGCAAGATGGCGACTACCAGATCCGGTGCGTGGCATTCGACACGTCCGAGAACTCCGCCGAGAGCATGAACCTCGCCGTTGGGGTGGATCTCCCGGCCCGAGGCACCCTCGTTTGGCACGACGTCGTCGATGGCTCGAGCAACTTCTTCGAGTCTGGTCGCGCCATCGCTCCGACCGAAACCGGTGGCGCGCTGGTGGCTGGCTCGAAGGACATCCGCGACTTTGGGTTGAGCGTCAACACCCCCGATATTTGGCTGAGCGAGTACAGCAGTGGCGGGACCGAGTCCTGGACCGTCACCAACAACGCGACCGGTTACGCGCACGACGGTGCCGAAGCAATCTCTGTCGACCCGATGGGGTTCGTGATCGTTGCCGGGTGGACTCGTGCTGGCGACGGTCTGGGGACGGCCACCGGGCCTCGCAACGTTCGGGTGATTAAGTACGCGCCGGGGGGACAATCCATCGACTGGGCGCGGGAGTACGGCGAGAGCGATGAGGAGTGGGCGGCCTACGGCGTGGGGAGCGACGACACAGGGCGCGTCTACGTGGGTGGGGTCGCAAACGGCAACGCCTGGGTCGCGAGACTCTCCGAGGACGACGGCGCGATCGAGTTCGAGGACACCTTCATCTCGGTCGACGGTCCATCGAGAATCAATGGGCTCGCGGCGGACGGAGACGGGAACTTCGTTGTTGCCGGGCAGGTGGCAGCCGACGTCTGGATCCGACGGTACAACGCCGACGAGAGCGTCGACTGGACCGAGACGGTGGATGGCCCCGATCAGGGGACAGACCGCGGAATCGGCGCTGCGATCGGCCCCGGTGGAGATGTTGGCGTCATTGGGCAGTTTGTGGCGCCCCCGTTCGATCAGTCGCTCTGGTTTGCCCGCTACGATGTCGAGGGCAATCTCCTGTGGTCGCAAACCCGCAACCCCGGCGCCGACGAGGGCGACGGCCGTGCGATCGCTTTCGATGCGGAGGGCGAGGTACTCGTCACCGGCATGGTCGAGGAAACCCACAACGGGATCGACATCTGGATCGCGCGCTACTCCGCGGATGGCCAAAGCGTTCTATGGGAGACCACATACAATGGGTCCACGGTCGCAAACGGCTCGGACGACTACGGACATGGGATCGCCGTCGACGAGGTCGGCTACGTCTATGTCACCGGAAGCACCCATCAGTACAACATGCCCGCGGAGCCCGGCTGGGACACCAACTGGAACTCGGCGATCTGGACGCGGAAGTACTCGCCCTGAGTTGGCCGGGACGCCCTTACGCCCAGATCTGCAGCTGCCGAACGTAGGTGTCGCTGAGCTCGTGGTTCCGTCCGAGCAGGTCGAAGATCACCAGCATGGCCTTGCGCGCCGCAGCATCGGCGTGTCGGTTGTCCTGCTTGACGACCTCGAGCAGCACGTCGAGCGCCCGCGCCCACTGTCGATCGATCGCAAGAATGCATCCGAGTGCGTACCGCAGGTCGAGGTCATCGGGCGCCTTCGCCACTTTGGCTTCGATCGCGCTCGTATCCCCGTATTCCTCGCGCGCGTCCCAGAAGCTCAGCGCCCGCACGAGCGCTGAGCTCTTGGCTGACAACGGGTCGTCGTCCGGGATCGCCTCGGCGTGGTGGTTGACGATCACACGCTCCCCGTTGCTGAACGCGATGTTGGCGAGAAGCCAATGCGCTCGCGCGTGGTCGGGCCGTTCGTCGAGCGCCTGTCGGAGGCGAGCGCGGGCGCCCTTGTTGTCGGTTCCCAGGAGCGTCTCCGCCTCCTCCACCAGGTCGTCGGCCGCGCTGGGCAGGTGTGTGTCCAGGAACCTTCGGACCCCAGAGCCGGGCAGGGCGCCGGTGAACTCTCCAACGACGGCTCCATCGACGAACAGCTTCACGGCGGGAATGCTGCGGACCGCGTATCGCTGCCCGAGGGCGGGATGGGCCTCGGTGTTGGCCTTGGCGAGCACGAACGCGCCGTCCATCTGGAGGGTGAGGTCCTCGAGGACGGGAGTGAGCGCCCGACAAGGGCCGCACCACGGTGCCCAGAAGTCGACGAGGACGGGCGTCTCATGGCTTCGCTCGAGGACGTCGGCGTCGAACGAATCGGCGGTGAGCTCGATGATCTCGGCGGGCATGGGGGACAGCCTACGATCGTGGGCACGACCTGCTAAGGTCCGGCCAACGTGATCACCTCCGACCTTAGAGCGCTGGGCTGGGACGACGAGTGGGCGAAGTTGCTCGCGGAGTCCGCGCTTGCAGGGTCCGCCGTCGGCCGCGTGGCGCGGATGGAGACCCAGGTGGTGACGCTGTGGGGCGCAGGCGAACCCACGGTCGCCCAGCTGCCCACCCGACTCAAGGCACCCGACGATCGCCCGGCGGTGGGCGACTGGATTGCGTTCTCCCCCGGGCCGCCGACGGCAAAGGTGAAGGACATCTTGCCGCGGCGCACGATCTTCGAGCGCCGCGCGGCCGGTCGCAAGACGCAGCGTCAGGTTGTTGCTGCCAACGTCGACGTGGTGTTCGTCGTCAGCGGCCTCGATGGTGACTTCAACCCACGTCGTCTCGAGCGATACCTCGCGGCGGTCGCCCACAGCGGCGCGCGACCGGTGGTCATGCTGACCAAGGCCGCCGCGCTCTCCGAGGCCGAGCGCGAGACGGTGTCGATTCAAGCGGACGAAGTCTCCGGCGGAGCCTCCGTCCATCTGATCGACGTGGTCGAGGGCCTCAACGCCGACGCTGCGGCGCCCTACCTGGGGGTTGGAACCTCCGCGACGCTGGTGGGTTCGTCCGGTGTGGGCAAGTCGACGCTGCTCAACCACTGGGCTGGTGAAGCCCGGCAAGAGACCCGTGAGGTTCGAGCTCGCGATGGTCGAGGCCAGCACACGACGACGCACCGCGAGCTGTTCGTTCTCGGTGGCGGTGCGCTGGTCATCGACACGCCGGGCATGCGAGAGCTGGCGCTGTGGGCCGACACCGACGCACTCGACGGTGCATTTCCCGACATCGTCGCTCTGTCCGAGTCGTGCAAGTTCGGCGACTGCCGACATGGGGTCGAGCCCGGCTGCCGGGTGCTGGAGGCGCTCGAGTCGGGCTCGCTCGACCCGGCGCGGTTCGGCAGCTTTGTGTCCCTTCGGGGCGAAGTAGAGGCGACGACGGACGAGGTCCACGCCCAGCGGCGCAGAGCGAGCGCGGGAAAGCAGAAGGCCCCCCGTCGTTCAGGCTCCTGGTCCGGGCGTCGGTAGCGCCAGTGATTCTCACCGGTTGCGAGCTGTCGCGGACCGGAACCGAAGGATCGGAAGGCGTTCGCCATGCATACTTGCGCATGGTGGATGGCAGTGAGGAGCGGCGAGGAGTCACCGGCCGGTCGCAGTGGTGGCAGGTCGTGTGTGGGGCCGCGTTGAGCGTGGCCCTCATCGGTTGCAACGATCCGGTCGCTGGTGGTGACGACGACAGCGGTGGGACAGACAGCGAGGGATCCAGCAGCGGCGTAGACCCGACGCAGCCGGCCACGACGTCGACCGGAGGATCGAGCAGCGGGGGCGACGACGAGTCGTCCAGCTCAACCGGAGAACCTCCAGCCCTCGACCCGGTTCCACCGCCGGGCGGGGTGCGACGACTGCTGGCACCTCAATACATTCGGAGCGTTCAGCTGCTGCTCGGTGATGCAGCCGCCACCGCGGCATCGCCTCCCGAAGACCCGATCATCGGAAACTACGACGCGATGGGAACGCTGGTCTCTGCACCCGCGCCGGCAGACGTCGAGTTCTACGAGGGCTCATCCTCCGACATCGCAGCCGCCGTTGTCCTCGATCCCAGCACGCTGGCGCAGACGGTGCCATGTGTCGTCGACGGACCGTTTGATGTCGACTGCTACGACGACGTCGCGCGTAACTTCGGCCGGCTCGCGTGGCGCCGCCCGCTGAACAACGCGGAGCTCACTCGCCTCACCAACATCGCCGAGATGGCGCAAGAGTGGGACGAGGGCGAGTTCATCACCGGCGTGCAGTACATGCTCACGGCGATTCTGCAGTCGCCGAACTTCTTGTACATCGTCGAGATTGGCGAGGAGGGCGAGGGGGACTACCGCGAGCTCGACGGCTTCGAGACCGCGACCCGGCTGTCGTTCTTCCTCACCGGCCGCACGCCCGATGCCGCTGCCCTCGAACTTGCCGCGAGCGGTGAACTCGACTCGGACGAAGGCGTGCGAGCGCTGGCCGAGTCGTTGCTCGAGCGGCCCGCAGCACGCGGTGCGGTTCGTGCTTTCTACGGCGAGTACCTCACGATCCGGAACCTCCCCAGCAAGAGCAAGGACCAGGACCTCTTCCCGGAGTTCGGCGATGCCATCAAGGACGCCATGCTCGAGGAGACGATGCGCCTGATCGACGACGTCGTCTTCGACGAAGACGAAAGCGTGTTGACGCTCTTCGACAGCGACACGACGTTCGTCAACGACGACCTCGCTGCGCTCTACGGCGTGGATGGACCCGGTGGGGGATGGGATCGCGTCACGCTGCCGGCCTCGGAAGGACGCTTGGGCGTGCTGACCCACGCCGGATGGCTCGCGATGATGAGCCACCCCAACGTGAACTCTCCGACCCGTCGCGGCCTGTTCGTGATGGAGAAGCTGCTGTGCAACGAGATTCCACTGCCGCCGCCGCGGGTCAACCCGGAACCGATCCTGCCCCAGGAGGGACAGACGCTTCGCGAGTCTCTGAGCCAGCACATGACCGACCCCGGATGTGCGGCCTGCCATGCCCTGATGGATCCGATCGGGTTTGCCTTCGAGAACTACGACGCGACGGGGGCCTACCGAACCCTGGACAACGGCCAGCCGATCGATGCCTCGGGGGAGGTCGCCGGTATCGGTAGCTTCGACGGTGCCGCAGAGCTGGCGTCGATCATCGCCGCCGATGAGCGGGTCCCCGGCTGCATGGTGGACAACCTGTTCACGCAGACCCTGGGCTTTGTGCCCGAGGAAGGGCAACAGCTCGGCCTCGACGCGGTCACCAACACCTTCACCGCCGAAGGGCACCGCATGAAGCGGATGCTCATCGAACTCACCACCAGCCCCATCTTCCGCCAGGTCGATCAAGCCAAGTAGGAGGCCGCGATGCACGTACTCGACCAGTTCAAGCTCAGCCGCCGTCACATGCTTCGTGGACTTCTGGGTGGCAGCGCGGTGGCCATTGGCCTTCCGCCGCTCGAAGCGATGATGGGCCGCAGTCGCACCGCGTCCGCGGGCGGCGAGCTGCCCAAGCGCTTCATCTCGTTCTTCTTTGGCAATGGGGTGCAGCTGCGAAACTTCGAGCCGGACAGTCCGGGCGCCGGCTGGACGCCGAGCGTTCAGCTGCAGCCCTTCGCCGACGCGGGCGTCAAAGACTTCGTGACGATCTGCAGCGGGATGCGCAACCACACCGAGTCGCAGCCGATCACCCACCACGAGGGCATCACCATCATGTCGGGGCACGACTACATCCCGTCCAATGCGGGTGGGTTCGCGTCGGACTGGGGTGGACCGACGATCGACCAGGTGATCGCGGACATCATCGCCGAGCAGTCGCCCACGCCGGTGCGCTCGATGCAGGTGGGGGTGACCAAGTTCGACAGCCCGGTCGACAACGGGACCGCGGCCAAGGCTTTGTCGGCCCGCGGCACCAAAGGCGCCGTCACGGCCCTGTTCCCGCAACAAAACCCACGTACGGTCTGGTCGAGCCTGTTCGGAGAGTTCGAGGCGCCCAAGGACGACCGTGAGATCCGGCTGTCGGTGTTGGACGCGACCAGGGCAGACATCGCCGCGCTGAACATGCGGCTGGGCAATCAAGACCGGCAGCGGCTCGAGGCGCACCTGGACAGCATCAACGAGCTGGAGAACAAGATCAGCGCGCTGCCGCCCAGCTGCGTGCTGCCCGGGGACCCGATGTTCGACAACGCCGAGGACAACGGCCTCGAGCAGCTGTTTACGACCAACCAGATCATGTCGGAGCTGATGGCCTACGCCTTCGTCTGCGACGTCACACGGGTGGCCTCGAACCTGTTCTGCAGCGTCGCCAGCGAGGCGGTGTTCGGCGAGGTCGACATCTCGGCCAGCACCCACCACGGCCACAGCCACGCCAACGACGAGGGCTACAACCAGAACATCCAGTTCATCATGAGCTGCTTTGCCCAGCTCTTGGTCACGCTGCGCGACACCGAGGACGCGGCCGGCGAGAGTCTGCTCGAGTCCACGCTGGTGTTCGGCAGCAGCGAGCTGTCACAGGGGTATTCCCACAGCTGGCAGCGTCAGCCGATGATCATCGGCGGCCACGGGCGCAACCACCTCCGGTACCCCGGGGTGCACTACCAGGCGACGCCGCAGATGAACGAGAACGACGACCAGTCGGCGGCGGGGAATACGACGGATGTGCTGCTGACGTTGGCGCGGGCGTTTGACCCGTCGATCCCGAGCATTGGGTCCGGGGCGATGATGTCGAACTCGGTGTTGTCCGAGATCATGGTTTGAGCTGGGCGGAGACGGGCTGGGCCTCGAGGGACGAGTCTGGACCGGGCGCGGTGATGCGTCCGCGCAAAAACGCGGCTGTGAGGATGCATGCTCCGGCAATCCCGAGCGCCGTGAAGGCGGCCATCCATTGGAAGGCGCCGGTGAAGTCCGGGATGTACATCTGGTAGCGGCGCGGCATTCCGCGGGAGCCCAAGAACAGCATCATCAAGAACCCGCCACCGAGGCCAACAGCAGACAGGGCGCCGCCGACCTGAAGCCGGCGAGGTGAGGGTCGACGTCCCGCGAGAAGGTCGGGTTCTTCCGACGCGACCACCAAGAGCGCGAGCACCAGGCTCAGCCACCCGAGGTGGGCCGGCGCGAGCGCGAAGTAGGTGTCGTGCAGGTGGACGTCAACGGTGATCACCAACACGAATGCGTCCACCAGGCCACGGACGGTGACCAACGTTCCGATACCCATCGCCAGCATTGCGCGTAGATGCAAGCGATGAGGGCTGCGCGAGTAGTGGACGCTGAGCAGCAGCATGAACACCACGACCGAGGCGATTGAGAGGACTGCCAGCACGCTCGTGCTGGCCCCCATGTTCGGGAGCCAGGGGGCGAGCGAAGGGGCGAGCATCGATAGCGCGAGGACGACGGGGGCCGGCGGGGGACGCTTCGCATGGCGCTGTAGCG
>CAYGTG010000301.1:0-4219 GCA_964352485.1 uncultured Nannocystaceae bacterium
GACCCAGCCTGGACAGCAGCGGGACTTGCGGGACCCGCGGCCGAGCGCCCCCCGCAGCCCCTCCGGCCAACGCTCGGGCGGGTTCGGGCCCTCAACCCGCGACGGGACACTCCGCATCGAGGCTGACCGCGTCGTTGTTTTCCTCGTCGCACTCCTCCACGACACCCGCGCTCGCATCCGCTCCATCGACCACCACGAAGAAGTCCATCGCGGTCCCGGCCGCGGCGATCGGGACCTCCCAAGTGAGCTGCGTGCTCTGGCCGGGAAGGAGCGCAACGGCGGTGCTCTGCGTTCCGATCTCTGCGCCCGAGTCGTCCCCACCTTCGAACAACGTCACCTCGACCCCTGCCGGTACGCCCAGCGCCCCAGCGTTGCGCACGGTCGCAACGATCACGAGCGCGGAGTTGGAGCACTCCGAGAGCAGGGCCTGCAGCTCGACCTCGAGATCGGGCGCGTTGAACACCCCCGCGCCCTGCACGTTCTGCCGGTAATTGTTCAACCCCGGCTGGGTCCAGTTGTCGACCTCCATCACCGGCGCGTTTCCGGCGGAGGTGGTGTTGGTGACGTGATAGGCGTGTGAGGTCCACACCCGGCGCGTACCCACCCAGCGATCGAAAGCGTCGCCGTACACGAACACGCCGCGCTTCTCCTCATAGCCGGCGATCGCATCGCACGAGCCGTGGGAGTCGTTGGCGACCACGAGGATCTCCGAGTTGCCGTCGCCATCGACGTCGACGACCAGGGGGTACTCGTGAATGGTCGCGGTGCTGCTGGGCTCCTCCGCCAGCACCGTGCCGGTCGAGCCGTCGTAGACCCGCATGTAGCACTCGTCGGCGTAGACAACCTCGGCCGCTCCGTCGCCCTGAAAATCAAAGACGCTGCTGCCGGTCGCGTTGCTGCTCTGGTCTTGGGTCGTGCGGGACCATCGCTCGAAGACTTCACCGAGCGACGGGTTCGAAGCACCGGCAATGATCTCTCCTTCTCGGTACAGATCGTACACCGTGTACGACGCGCCTCCAGCAGCCGCGATCTCCGGTCGGCCGTCGCCATCGAAGTCGGCAACCGTCGGAGGACCACCCCGCCCGCCGCCGGGGATCGGGACTGCGGCCGTGCGCAGCCCAATGTCGGCGTTGCACGCGATCTGAGACGGGTCCACGCCGCACCACCCGAGGCCGTTGTCGCCCTCGAGCACCCGCACGAATCCGTTGGCGACGAGCACCACCTCCGGGTTGCCGTCGAGGTCGAGGTCGGCGATCGCGGGGTACCCATCATCGCCGCCCGCATCCCACAGCTGCGTCACCGTCGCGGTGGGCATGCCGCCGCCGCCGTTCCACGCCACGCTCCACGCCTGGGCGCCCGAGACGACCTCGGGATACCCATCGCCTGTGAGGTCCGCCAAGGCTGAGATCCCGCCCGTGTAGCCGGCGTTGGTTCCAAACGCAGCCCCGTTGCCGCCCTCGTCCCAGACCACCAAGCCGTCGTTGTCGAGCAACGTGGCGCCAAAGACGATCTCGGCCTCCGGGTCGTCGTCGAAGTTGGCGAACGAGGGCGCCCCGTTCTCCACGCTGAAGCGCTCGGTCGTGCCGCCGGCATCGTGGGAGACCCACAGCAGGGTCCCGGTCGAGCCCTCCACCGCGATGATCGGGGAGCCTCCCGCGCTCCGGCCGGCGTAGACGATGTCGGGAAGTCCATCGCCGTTGACGTCCGTCACGCCGGCGGTGGAGCGCCCATGCGATCCGTAGCTGCCATTGTCTGGGTCTTCATCGAGTTCGTACTTCACCGCGCCGGTGCGGCCGTCGAGCACCACGATGCGTCCGCCGGGCCAGCTCAACCCCTCCTGCTGCGTCACGTTGACCACCACATCGGGCGCACCGTCGCCGTCGAGATCGGCCACGATGGGAATCGAGATGACCTCGTGCGTCTCGTAGCTCCACTCGAGCGCGACCGCGATCTCCTCGAACTCCGGCACGATTTCACACTCGACGGGGTCGAGCTGAGGCAGGCACTGCTCGAGCGTGGGTTCGCAGAAGAAGCCTTCCCCGCAGTCGAACGAGTCGATTCTGGGATCACCGTGTTCTTCACAGGAGTTGGCCAGGCAGACCTGGCCCATCGCACAGCAGACGTCCTGAGTCTCGCCGCAGCGCACGCCGGAGTCACATGCGGGCTGGCACTGGTCGACGACGCAGTCTTCGTTCGCGGCGCAGCACGTGCCCGATGGGCCACACAGTACGGTCATGCAGACGCTCTCGCCCCCGGTGTCCTCGGTGCTCGAGCCGCCCTCGCCCACCGTCGTCTCCCCGGAACTCGAGCTCCCGTCGCTCGAGCTGCCGGAAAAGTCGATGCCCGTGCTCAGCCCGGTGTCGTCCCCGCTCCCGGCCGAAGACCCTCCGCACGCGGTCAGCGCGGCAGCAACGACAACCCACAGGGGAAACGCCAAGTCCAACGATCGCACTCCCTTTGGACACCACATCAGGGCCCGATTTACGCGTCGGTGCTGGCCGAAGACGCCCGACGGGCGGCTCCACGGACTCGTGCCCTGTCGCTGACAGGCGTTTCCGTCGCAGGAGGTGGCTACAGTCGTTGCCGATCGGCATCATGCGTCGCCACCCTACATGTAGGTAAGCCCTTAGAAACACGCGAATTCGCTCCCGGCCTGCCGCCTGCATCACACCGGCGTGGATCGACCGATGCGCCTCGCCCTGACCTCCATACTCGCCTGCACCATCCTCCTCCCGGCCTGCGACTCGGACGCTCCATCCGCAGCGTCGGACGCGGCCCAGCCCAACCCCGAGGGTGACGGAAAGGCCGACGGCGCGCCGGTCGTGGACGTCGTCGCAACGGACGAGCCGCTGGTCTCGACCACCTTCAAGCGGATGCTCTGTGACGCGATCGTTCCAAACTACGGTTGGGATACGGTCGAGCAGCGCGACGCCTTCGCCAACGGTTGCACCGACCATGACTTCACGGTCACCGAGATGACCCGCTCGACGCTGTACACCCACGCGGACGACTCCGAGGCCATTACGCTCGCGATGCAGGTCCTCGTCGAGTTTGACGCACTTGCGTTCGAGACTTCTCTCGTTCGGGACTACGTCGACTTCGAGCTCACCTGGAGCGCCAACGTCGACAGCACCCCCGAAGGTCTCGACCGCGACGCCATCATTCAGCGGATTGCCGATGAGGTGGGCGAGTACTTCTGGGGCGAAGACGACCCCGAGACGTTCAAGCCACTGCGCTTCGATGACCTGCCCGAGGCCGTGCAGGCCACGGCTCGCGACCGCGAACGCGCGCTCAACGACGCACTCGAGCGTGAGTGGGGAGACAACAGCGCATACATTTCCGATGAGGGGCCGTTCGAGATCCTCCACGAGGGGCAGCGTGTCGGCTACGTCGTCAGCATCGACTACTGGATCGAGGACTCGCTGTTCGACGGCGGCGGTGCGACGCTCTACCTCAACACCCTCGGAGACGTCGTGGACGAGGTCGAGTGGTACGGCTAGGTCGTCTCGGCAACCGTCCACCACCCGTGCAACTCGGGCTGACGGACTCCCTCCCACGAACAGACGCGGTATCGTCCACGCCGTAGACGTGCACGGTCCCTCCCACGAACCCAACCATCCAGGGGCTCAAACCGGCGCGCGGCGGTTCGGCCGTTGGGTGCTCGGCCTGGTTCTCATCGGGCAAGGGGTCAACCACTTCATCATGACCGACATGATGGTTCGGATGATGCCGGCCGCCCTGCCCGCTCATCGCGAGCTCGTCTGGCTCAGCGGCGCCGCGGAGCTCGCCCTGGGGCTGCTCGCCCTGCGTCCACAAACCCGGGTCCTGGCCGGCTGGGGGATCTTGGCGCTGCTCGTTGCGGTGTTTCCAGCCAACGTCAACATGGCGCTCGAAGCCGACCAGTGGCCGGAGGTTCCGTCCTGGGGTCTGTGGGCACGCCTGCCGCTTCAGTTGGTGTTCGGCTGGTGGGCATGGGCGACGTGCATCGCCCGGCGCCCGTAGGTCCGTGCCGCGGCGTCGGAGCCCCAGCACCCGCTCACTCGGGGCTCGCCAGGACCGCCCACGGTCGGCCGCTGGCGTCGAGCTGAAGCTGTAGGGCCTGGGTCGTGTACGAAAATGAGGCCTGGAGGGTGCCCTGAAGCAGCAGGCCCGAGTAGGGGTCGGGCGCGGTCGGCCGCATGGCGCTGGCGGCCTCGACCGCGGTGGCTGCCGTCAGCGC
>CAYGTG010000301.1:4229-8275 GCA_964352485.1 uncultured Nannocystaceae bacterium
TTCTTCGCCTTTTTGCCCTTAGCCCAGGCCTTCAGCCACGCGAGCGCGATCAGCTTGACCCCCGCGGACCGATCCTCGCCGGTGAAGCGCTGCACAGCCGCGACCGCCTCGGGGCTGCCGTCGGCGGTCTGGGCGAGGGCGAGGTTGAGCTGCGGGACATCGGCCCACTCGGTGGCGAGCTGGGCGCTGAGGGTCCAGGCATTGATCGCGCTCTCGTGATTCCCGAGCTGCCACTGGGCCATGGCGACGTTGTTCAAGGCGCGGGCATCCTCGGGGGTCATGTTGTCCTCCAGCAAGGGCTGGTAGTTCTCGGCGACAGCGGCCCAAGACGCGCGACCGCTGAGCTGGGCGGTCGTCAGGGTGGCGTCGGCACGCATGAGCAACGCCTCCTGCGAGCGATCGAGGGCCTGGGCCTCCTGCAGGCACTGCTGGGCGAGATCGGCATCGGTCCAGGTGACGGCCAGGTCGCACAGCGCACGGGTGCGGCGCAGGGCCAGGACGTCATGCTTGGGTCCTTCGGGGGCGAGCACCCCTGCTGCAGCGATGGCGCGGGCACGGTCGGGCTCGAAGACCGAGGCGGACATCAGCAGGCGATAGCTGTGGCCGTGATCGGGGATCTGCGACTGCAGCGCAACGATCCGCGCGGTGAGATTGGGGATGGTGCGCAGGCTCGGCGACCCGGTGGAGACGTACTGGTCGAGCAGCGCCTGGCCCACGTCGATCACGAGCGACAGGAAGCGCCCGTCCGGGTTGCCCAGGGCCGCGTAGCCCTCGGCATCTCGCGCGGTGCGCTCCAGAAGCGGCCGGAGCATGGCCGCGGTGCGCTCGCGATCGCCGGACATCGCCTGGGGGATGGTGGTCGCCATCGCGACGCTGGCCCGGGTGCCCATCGCGATCTCGTAGTAGCTCTCATCGGCGTTCTCGAGCGGGCCGGCCTCGTCGATGAGCCTGCTCGCGCCCATGAAGTCGAGCTCGGTCTCCATGGCGAGCTTGGCCAGGCCGCCGACCGGTCGTGCGTCGTTGGGCACAGCCTTGCGAAGCGCCTCGAGCTCGGACCGCGCGGCGGCAAAGCGTCGGAGCGCGAGCTGGGCGAGGGCGCGCTCGAGTCGGGGCTCGAACGCCTTCGCATCGGCGAGGGCGACGATCCGCTTGGCATGGGCGGCGCTCTTTCGGACTCCGTCCACGCCCTTGGCCTTCGCGGCGGCTGCGAGGGCTCGGTCACCGCAAGCGATCTCGAGCGCGGCATAGCAGACCCGCGCCAGGTCGAGCTGCGCCTCGGGTGAGGACGACTCGTTGACAGCCCGCTGGGCGACGGCGACGGGCCACGTCTCGTCGGTCCCGCGGCGCGCCTTGGCGGCGGCGAGCAGGGCGGTGGGCACGGCCTCATGCTCGGGCGCGGTCCGAACGAGCTCGGCGACGGTGTGTCGATGCAGCGGCCCCGCCGCGCGCACGGCCATCTGCACCACGCCGGCGAGCTGCTGAAGCTGGGCGGCGTCGGACGGACCGGCGCCATCGGCTGTCGCGGCCTGGGCAAAGAGGGTGATGAACTGCCCGAAGGCGTTGCGATCCCCCGCCAGCAGCGGCACATCGACCGCGGCGTACACCCGCTCCAGGCGCGCGAGCGTGTTCGGATCCGCCCCGCCCTTCGCGGTCGCCTGCTCCGCGAGCACCACCGCCCGCGCGATCGATCGGATCGCGAGCACCATGCCGACGTTGTCGTCGATGCCGGCCTGAAGCTTCGCATCGAACTCAGCCTGCTCCCTCGCTGAGCTCCGCAGCAGTGCGTCGGCGGAATCGGCCGGCGACGCGTCAAGACCCAGCATCTCGAACATCCACGGCGGCAAGGCCTTGGTGAGCATCGGCTGTGGGCCGGGATCGATCTGCTCCGCATAGTCCGCCAACGAACGGCCCTGCGGTCCAGAAGCCTCGGGCACAGGCGGCTCGGCCAGCTCGGGGTTGGGCCGGCAGGCGGCGAGCAGGAGGCCGAGCGCGAGGAGATGGAGGCGGCGCACCGGCGGGAGTGTATCGCTCACAACTCCAGGCCACATTTCTTGGGGCTGCCCGGCCGCAGGGCGATGCATGAGCGCCTGGCTTTGTGATACCCCAACGTTGCGTATGAGTGGCATCAAGAGCGTCTCGAAGGAATCCCGTGTGTTCGATCCCCCGGCCGCGTTTGCCGAGAAAGCCCGGGTCGGTTCGCGAGAGACCTACCAGGCCCTCTACGACCGCAGTATCAACGATCCCGAGGGCTTCTGGCGTGACCAGGCCGAGCCCCTGCACTTCTTCACGCCACCGACTTCCATCTGCCAGTGGGAAGCACCCAAGGCGCGGTGGTTCGACGGCGGCACGACCAACATCGCCTACAACTGCCTCGACCGTCACATCGAGGCCGGCAACGGTGATCGCACCGCCTTCATCTGGGAAGGCGAGGACGGCGACGTCGTCAAGCTCTCCTACACCGACGTGCTTCGCGAGACCAACAAGCTCGCCCACGCCCTGCGCGAACTCGGGGTCGAAAAAGGCGACCGCGTCATCATCTACATGGGGATGGTGCCGGAAGCCGCGTACGCGATGCTCGCCTGCGTTCGCATCGGTGCGATCCACTCCGTGATCTTCGGCGGATTCGCGGCCGACGCAGTACGCGACCGGGTCAATGATGCGGACGCCAAGGTTGTCCTCACCCAAGACGGTGCGTTCCGCCGCGGCAGAGTCGTCCCCCTCAAGGAAAACGTCGACAAGGCGCTCGAGCAGTGTCCTGGCGTGACCGCATCGGTCGTGCTCCGCCGCGCGGGCAACGACGTGGTCATGAAGGACGGCCGCGATCACGACTGGGCCGCGTTGGTCTCCAAGCAGTCCGGCGAGCTCGATGCCGTGCCGCTGGAGTCGGAGCACCCCTCGTTCATCCTGTACACCTCGGGCACCACTGGAATGCCCAAGGGCGTGATGCACACCACCGCCGGCTACCTCGTCGGCACCTACGTCACCTCGAAGTATGTCTTCGACCTCCGCGAGGACGACGTCTACTGGTGCACCGCCGATGTCGGCTGGATCACCGGACACAGCTACATCGTGTACGGACCTCTGGCCAACGGCGCGACCGTGGTCATGTATGAGGGCGCGCCCAACCACCCCGGGCCCGATCGCTTCTGGGAGCTGATCGCCAAGCACAAGGTCACCATCTTCTACACCGCGCCCACGGCCATTCGAGCCTTCATCAAGTGGGGGGACGACCACGTGCTCAAGCACGATCTGTCCAGCCTACGCTTGCTGGGGACGGTCGGAGAGCCGATCAACCCCGAAGCGTGGATCTGGTATCGCGACCTGATCGGCAAGCAGCGCTGCCCGATCGTCGATACGTGGTGGCAGACCGAGACCGGCGCGATGATGATGACCCCTCTGCCCGGTGCGATCGCGGCCGTGCCCGGGTCGTGCACCGTTCCGTTCTTCGGCGTCTCTCCAAAAATCCTTCGCGAAGACGGCACCGAAGCCAACGCCAACGAGGGCGGCTACCTCGTGATCGACAAGCCGTGGCCGTCGATGCTTCGCACCGTGTGGGGCGACGATGATCGCTTCCGCGAGACGTACTTCTCGAAGTTCGAGGGCAAGTACTTCACCGGAGACGGCGCCCGCAAGGACGAAAACGGCAACTTCTGGGTCATGGGCCGGGTCGACGACGTACTCAACGTCTCGGGCCACCGGCTGGGTACCGCCGAGATCGAGAGCGCTCTCGTTTCGCATGACGACGTCGCCGAATCCGCCGTCGTCGGGCGTCCCGATGACCTCAAAGGACAGGCGATCGTCGCGTTCGTCACGCTCAAGCAGGGGGTCCCGCCCACCGACGAACTCAAGGCTGCGCTCACCAATCTGGTCGCCGAGGAGATCGGCAAGTTTGCGCGTCCCGACGCCATTCGCTTCGCGGACACCCTGCCCAAGACCCGCAGCGGCAAGATCATGCGGCGGCTCTTGGGCGAGCTCGCCCGCGGTGAGGCACCCCAGGGCGACATGACGACGCTCGAGGACATCTCGGTGATCGCCAGGCTCCGCGG
>CAYGTG010000302.1:0-8271 GCA_964352485.1 uncultured Nannocystaceae bacterium
TGGCTCCGCCCGCCGGGGCGCGACGGAATCCGCCGCGGCCCCGAGCCGATGCTGCGACGCTCGTGGCGAAGGCCCGTGCGGCACGGGGGGACGGACGCCTCTCCGATGCCGAAGCGAGCTACGGCGAGCTTCTGCGGCGTTTCCCCAACAGCGCCGAGGCACGGGCGGGTCGGGTTGCGTTGGCGCAGATCAAGCTCGGCCGAGGCAAGGCAAAGGCGGCGCTTCGGTTGTTCACCGCCGCGGCCGGTGGCGGGGGGCCGCTCGCCGAGGAAGCCGCGTGGGGTAGAATTCAGGCGTTGCATCGCCTCGGACGCAAAGACGGACTGCGCAAGGCGGTGGACGCCTTCGTCCGCGACTATCCGACCAGCGTGTATCGAGCCCGGGCTCAGGGACGGCTCGAGCCGTGATGCGCCTTGCGTGCGTCGTCGCAATGACGCTCGGCGCTGTCGCGTGTGACGATGAGGTCATCGGCTTTGCGGAGGTCGCCGCGACGGGCTCATCAACGGGTGGAGCGAGCAGCGGTTCGGGAGTGGAGCTCAGCAGTTCGAGCAGCACGGGCACCGCCATGGAGAGCTCGAGCAGCGGCACCGTTGCCGAAGATGGTCTCCCGGACTATGTGGCGTACGGGTTCGAGGCCTCCGTTGCGGTCTCGTTCGAGGATGGGGAAACTTGGATCGACGTCGCGGAGTTTGCCGACATGCCCATCCGCGAAGCCCTCGCGCGGGGCGAGGACCGGATCGTCTTGGTCGGCGCTGACCGAAGCGCGGTGTCGCTCGACGGGCTGACGTGGGCGGTCAACCCGCTTGAAGTCCCAGGCTATGCCCGAGCGGTCGCCTATGGGTCCGGTGGATTTGCGTCGGTCGGGCTCGACCATCTCGCATGGTCCGCAGATGGCGAGGCCTGGTCCGATGTGGGTGGGGACGTGTCGGGTCTCGACCTGGTTGCGCTCGCCTCCGGGGGGGGACGTTTTGGCGGGGCTGGGATCGATCAGATCGCCACCTCCGAAGATGGACAAAACTGGACCGTGACCCCCGCCGCGGGTGAAAAGCTGTTCTCGCTGGCCTACGGCGACGGGCGCTTCGTCGCGATTGGCGAGCTGGGCCGCATCCTCGAGACGCAGGACGGCGTCACGATCCTGCGCGATGAAGCATCGGGGTTGGTGGGTCTGGGCGGGATCCGCGTCTGCGACGACACGTTCGTGATCGGCGGCTCGCAGCGCTATTGGCTCAGTCCAGACGCCGACGCTTGGACCGAGCTCATGTCCATCGGCGACGGCGCGTTTGCGTGCTCGGGGACCTCGTGGGTCGTGGCCAAGGCCGAGGGGCTGTTCTGGGGGCCCGAGCTCGGGGCCTTCGACTCCGCCCACACTGCAAAAAGTGTGTTCTACGAGGTCGAGTTCACAGGTCTCACCGCGCCCTGAGAAAAAGAATCACCCGGATCGGGTCGTGTGTTTCTCTGATCTTCGGATGGTGCGCGGAGCAGGAACGACGATCGGTCTCCTTGCGGCAATGGCCGCTGGAGGCTGTTACGAGGGCGGAAGTGCAGGTGGGGCAGACACCGACACCTCTGGGAGCGATACCGAGTCTGGGGACACCGAGGGGGAGGGGGGCTCCGGCGGATCGAGCGATAGCGACAGCGACAGCGACAGCGACGGCGCCTTTGGGTGCGACGACAGCGTGTGGTCGGACTCGCTGTCGATGCGGCGACTCTCGCGGGTGCAGTACCGCAACACGGTCGAGTCTTTGGTGACCTGGGCAGCGGGTCCCGGCGCACCGGACGTCTTGGGCGCGGTCGCGCCGACGTTCGATCGGGTGCCCGACGATGTTCCGCAGTCCGTGCATGGACCCCGAGGTGGCTTTCGGCGGCTGGACCAGGACGTTCACCAGGAGCACATCGACGCCTCCTACGACGTGGCCCGGGCTGCGGCGACCCGATTGACCGAGGACCACCTCGAGTCACTCGCGGGTGCATGCGCGGTCGATGGTGACCCCACCAACGACAGCGCGTGCGTCGATGACTTCATCCAGCGGTTCGGGGATCGAGCGCTCCGCCGACCCATCACCGACGAGGAACGAGCTTTCTACCGCGATGTGTACGACGCCGATGGGCTCACCCAGGGCGCCGACCCCGAGGCGTTCGCCGACGTCGTCGTGGTGATGATGACCGCACCCTCCTTCTTGTATCTGCTCGAGCATGGCGAAGACGAGCTCGAGGACGTTGGAGGCGTGTATCGACTGGGCCCTTATGAGCTTGCGCAGCGGCTGAGCTACCAGTTCTGGCAAGCGCCTCCGGACGACGCTCTCATCGCCGCCGCGGAATCCGGAGAGCTCGCGACCGATGCGGGCTACGAGGCGCAGGTCGACCGCGTCCTGGCTGATCCGCGCTCGGAGTCGGCGGTCCGAGAGTTCTTTGGCGAGTGGCTGTGGCTCGAAGAGCTCCCTCCGATCGACGCCCGGGTGGGCACACCGGTGTACGACGCGTTCCTGGACGGCTTCGAAGTCAGGCCGGAGACCACCCAGAACATGGTCGACGAGGTGCTCGACGCTGCGGCGTACTACGCAAACGCCGGCGGCACGTTCGAGGAGTTCTTCCTCAGCGATCGCTCGTTTGCGACCACGCCCGACCTGGCCGAGATCTACGGCGTGCCCGTCTGGGAGGGGGGCGAGCCTCCGATGTTCCCGCAGGCCGAGCGAGGCAGCCTCCTGGGGCGCGCGGCGTTCGTGGCGACCGGGTCCCCCAACACCCGGCCGATCATGAAGGGTGTTCGAGCGCGCGAGGCGATGCTGTGCGACCAGCTTGCGCCGCCACCGGACAACGCAGCCGGCAACCCGCCGGACCTCTCGCCCGACAGCACGACCCGTGAAGTGGTCGAGATGCTGACCGAGCAGGCGGGCACCAGCTGCGCGGGGTGTCACCTGACGCAGATCAACCCGCTGGGATACGTGACCGAGAGCTTTGACGCGCTGGGACGGTACCGGTCGCATCAGGTGCTGCTCGACGGGGACGGCAACGTCACCGGGATGCGTGAAGTCGACACCACCTCGACGCCGCTGTTGACCCCCGGCGACGAGCGAGAAGCATCATCGGCTGCTGACCTCGGCGCGATGATGCTGGAGAGCGAGCGAGTTCAGGCCTGCTTCGCGCGCAACTATGTGCGCTGGACGTTTGGCCGAGCCGAAGATGACGTGGCCGACAGCTGCATGCTGCAGGACACCACCGACGCCCTGCTTGAAGGCGCGTCGCTTCAGGACGTGCTGCGCGGCATGGCGCTGCGAGAAGAGTTCAAGACCCGAAAGATCGAGGAGTAGTTCGATGAGTCGATTCAACGCAACCCGTCGTTACTTCCTTCGTGGTGCAGGGGGCTTCACGCTCGCCTTGCCGCTGCTTCCTTCGCTGATGCCACGTGGCGCCGGGGCCAAAGGGAGCTCCGCCATCCCCCCTCGTTTCGTCTCGATCTGCACCCAGCATGGAGCGGTGTGGGAGGACTTCATGCACCCCGGGCAGGACACGCTGGGCGAGTCGATGAACTACGCGGGCCACACGATCCGTCGTGGAGACCTCGAGGTCTCGGTTCAAGGAGACCGCGCCAGCCTGTCGTCGGTGCTCTCGGGCGGATCCGAGCTGCTCACGCCGGAGCTCGCGGCCAAGATGAACGTGATTCGGGGCCTCGATATCCCGTTCTACATCGGACATCACCGCGGCGGTCACTTGGGCAACTGGGCGGCCAACGACGGCAACGGTGAAGACGGTCAGGTGCAGCAGGGGGCTCCGACGCCTTCGATCGATCAGCTGCTGGCATGGTCGGACTCGTTCTACGGCGACCTTGGGGCGGTGCTCGAGCGCAGCATGATCATCGCCGACAGCCACTCCTACGGCTGGTCCAGTCCCCAGAGTCAGTCGGGCGAGATTGTGCAAATGCCGGCAGAGATCAGCTCGCTGGCCCTGTTCAACCGCATCTTCGTGCCCGAGGAAGAGGAGACTTCACCTCGGCCGCCGGTTGTCGACCGAGTTCTCGAGAACTACAACTCGCTGCGCCAGAGCAACCGCCGCTTGTCTTCCCGGGACCGCCAGCGGCTCGACGAGCACATCGAACGCATCGACGAACTCCAGCGGCGCTTGGCGGTCACGGTCTCGTGCGGTGACGTCGACATCCCAACGACGGATTCGACCGAGCCGTTCTACGACCCCTCGTACCACGTCAATCCCGCGCTCCAGTCCGACTTCTGGGGGCTGTTCAACGATGTGATCACCACCGCATTCCTGTGCGGGACCTCGAGGGTCGCCGTCCTTGGGATCACGCACCTGTTCAACGACTATCAGGGCGACTGGCACCAAGATGTCGCGCACCAGGCTCACCTGCCCGACGGTGATCGTCAGGGCAACTTGTGGGGCGCCAACCAGGCCACGTTCGAGGCGGTGATGCTCGATCTCATCGCCAAGCTCGACGTCGACGAGGGAGATGGCTCGACGCTGCTGGACAACACGTTGGTCCAGTGGACGCAGGAGTCCGGGCCCTTCACCCATGAATCGATCGACACCACGGTCGTCACGGCGGGCAGTGCCGGTGGATGCCTGCGGACGGGGCAGTTCATCGACTACCGCAACACCGATGTCCTCGCCGAAGAGGAGTTCTACCAAGGCACACCGGTTCGCCTGCATCCAGGCCTGCTGCACCAGCAGTACCTCGGCTCGGCACTGCAGGCGATGGGGCTTCAGCCCTCGGAGTATGAACTCGAGGCTGGAGGCGGCTATCCCAACCTGTTCATCGGTGAAGGTCGGGATCCTCTGTATCCGCAGGCGGTCCGCGACGTCCGAGGGGAAATGCTCCCGTGGCTCGAGGCATAGACGGGCTGCTTGCAGCCAGTGGTCTCGTTCTTCTCTCCCTCGTGGCCTGCGATTCGGGGTCCGCGGGCGGGGAGGAGACCGAGGCGGGGAGCTCCGGTGGACCGTCGGAACCCGACACTGGGAGTTCGGGTGATGGATCGACGACGAACTCGCAATCGAGCACGTCAGGACAGGACGACTCGACCGGAGCCGGGCCGCAAACGTCTTCGGATGACAGCTCGACGTCTGACGATCCTCCTGACACCGAGAGCACGACCGGAGCGCCCGGTGGTGTGCCCGTCGTCGTCTCGTTGGCGCACGGCGGGCAGACAGCGCGAAGCTGCGACGGCGGGCAGACGTGGAGCGACTTCCACGAGTTTGGAATTCAGGACGATCACAGCGACTACGCTGCGTTCGGTGGGCTGAGCTTTGGCAACGGAGCCTTCGTTGCAGCCACCGGATGGGGCGCCTCGGGGCGCATCCTTCGATCGACCGATGGCGTGACCTGGGAGGACCTTCCAGATGCTGCCTTCGTGACGCCCGAGGGGGTTGCGCGGCCGAGCAATGGGGCCAGCGGAGTGGAATTCGTTGGGGACGGGTTTGTGTTGTTCGCCGGAGCGTATCTATGGCGCTCCGACGACGGCAGCGAGTGGACGGCCGAGCTGCCCGAGACCCTTTCGTACTCGGGACACTTCCGCGAGGTCGAGTATTTGCCCGAGCCGGGACTCCTTCTGATCGCAACCGAAGCATACAAAGCTGCGCAGTCGTGGACGATTCAGGTGAGCGCCGACGGTGGCGCCACGTGGCAGACCGGGACCGGGGCCACGGCCGCTTGCGTTGGATATGTGCAGCATGCTGGAGGATTTGCAGCGCATGGTGGCCGGCTCTTGATCGGCGGTGGCGCGGGCCCGACCTGCGTCAGCGATGACGGCGGGCTGAGCTGGGTGCAGGCGGGCGACGTGGGGTCGGAGATCGCTGACGTTGCGTCTCACGACGGCGGCTTCGTCGTGCTCGTACAAAGCGGCGAGGTGTTGGAGAGCGCGGATGGCCAAGCCTGGACGCCGCTGGGCAATGCTGGGCTTGATGGCGGGCGCCTGGACTGGCACCCAGAGCTCGGCTTCTTTGGCGAGGGCGGGGCGGTGTATGCCCACTCTCCCGACGGCGCGGCGTGGACGGATTCGAGTTCGCAGCCGCCCAAGGGCTATGTTCACGTTCGCGAGTTTGCGGTCGGACGCTTGGCTGAATGCCCCTGAAGGACAGGTTCCGTCACTCGAATCGAACCTGCAGCAGCGTGCGCTCGGGGTCGAAGGCGATGGGCTTGCAGTAGACGTTCTGGTAGGCCTTGACCTCCAGCGCCGCTCGCATGGCCGTGGCGTAGCAGCGCCCGAGCAGCGGCGGTACCAAGTGCGGCGGATGCTCCAGGGTGACCTCCCAGTAGTCATCTTTGGCGATGACGATGAGCTCCGTGCCGCGGTGCATCTGGGTGTACGCCACTGAGGCTCCTTTGGCCGCGCGACTTCGGGAGAGCAGGCGCAGCAGGATGCGGTACATCGGCTTGTCGAGCAGAGCCCGGTTGCGTTGTAGTGCGTCGGCGACGAACGCATCATCGCTGCTGAAGAACCGTTCCCGCAGGCCGAGGTAGATCGTCGTGGCATGAACCTCCGAGATCCAACGCGTGACGGGGAATCCTCGTTGGAGCAGAGGGTGGACCGCGCCGGGCAGGCAGTCGACCAACGACGCTGAGTCCTGTCCCTCGAGCCATGTCGCGACGACAGAGTATTTGACCTCCGCCTCTGGAAACGCGACGATTCCCCCTGGCAAGCGGTCCAGGTAAGCCGCTACGCGTGGCAGAACGACGATAGCCACTGACGCTCCAGGATAGCCGAAGTCGTTCAAGGGCGCAGGCTCAGGGAAGCCCTCATTTCCTGCGTTCGCATCCGCAACGACCGCTGCTACGGTGGGGCATGACTCCGGGGTCAGTCGAGGCGCAGGCGTTTTGGGTCGTGCGACCGGGGGTTGGCGAGCTGCGTTCGGTTCGCGTTCCTGAACCTTCGCCCGGTCAAGTCAGGGTTCGAGCCCTGTTCTCTGGAGTCAGTCGTGGCACCGAGTCGCTCGTCTTTCACGGGCGCATCCCCTCGGGCGAATACGAGCGGATGCGTGGCCCGCATCAGGAAGGCTCGCTCGCGCTCCCGGTGAAGTATGGCTATTGCCTCATCGCGGAGGTCACCGATGGCGAAGCGATCGGTCGTCGGGTGTTCTGTCTGCATCCCCATCAGAGTTGGGCGTGTCTCGACGCGAGCATGGTGACGGAGCTCCCCGACTCGATGCCGCCGGGGCGCGCCGTCCTCACTGCCAACATGGAGACGGCTCTGAACGCGACCTGGGACGGCGGCGTTTCCCCGGGCGATCGGGTCGTCGTCGTAGGCGGCGGCGTCGTCGGATGTTTGGTCGCCTACTTGTGTGGACGCATCCCCGGCACGGAAGTTCAGCTCGTCGACGTCGACGAGCGGAGGGCGGAGGTGGCGTCGGCCTTCGATATCGACTTCGGGATTCCTTCGGATTGCTGGTCCGATGCAGACGTCGTCTTCCATGCCAGCGCGACCTCGGCCGGCCTGCAAACGGCGATCAATGCCGCGGGCCTCGAGGCCCGCATCGTCGAACTGAGCTGGTACGGCGACAAGCCGGTGTCGCTCGAGCTCGGCGCGCACTTCCACCCCGGTCGGCTTCAGATCATCTCTTCGCAGGTCGGCCGGATCCCCGCATCCCGGGCCGCCCGCTGGACGTATGGGCGTCGACTCCGCATCGCCCTCGAGCTGCTGTCAGACGACGTGCTCGACGTGCTGATCTCCGGGGAGTCTCCTTTCGAGACCATGCCCGCCGTGATGTCTCGCATCTTGGCGCCGCCTTCGTCGCGATCCGAGCCAGTACTGTGCCACCGGATCTGCTACTGAGTGGCCATGTTCACCGTCTGCGTCCGCGACCACGTCATGATCGCCCACAGCTTTCGCGGTGAGGTCTTCGGACCCGCCCAGCGTCTGCACGGAGCCACCTACGTGGTCGATGTCGAGTTCCGTCGGGCCGAGCTCGACGTCAATGGCCTCGTCGTAGATATCGGCCGGGCCTCCGACGCGCTCAAGGCGATCGTGGAGGACTACGCGTACCGCAACCTCGACGAGATGCCCGAGTTCGAGGGCAAGAACACGACCACCGAAGCTCTGGCGAAGGTCATCTTCGACAAGATGAAAGCCAAGATCGACTCCGGCGTGGTGGGACCCGGATCGGATGGACTTGCATCGATGAAGGTCTCGCTTCACGAGTCGCACGTCGCTTGGGCTGCGTACGACGCCGAGGTTTAGTCTGAAAGGGGAACCTCTCGGTTCCCCTCGGCTTTAGTCTGAAAGGGGAACCTCTCGGTTCCCCTCGCTTCGGCAGCGAAGCTGCCTGCGC